>JBAWDI010000981.1:0-6956 GCA_049590695.1 Bryobacteraceae bacterium | reverse complement strand
TGATGGAGGAGGCGCGCGGCCTGGCCGAGCGGGGGTACACCGAGATTCAGTTGTTGGGCCAGAACGTGAACAGCTATTGCGATCCGTCGCCCGCCGGCTGGGATTTCGCCGCGCTGCTGGCGCGCGCGGCCGAGGTCCCGGGCATTCGCCGCGTCCGCTACACCACATCCCACCCGCGCGATTTTACCCGGAGCATCGTGGACGCCATGGACTCCAACCCGGCCATCTGCGACCACGTGCACCTGCCCGTGCAGTCCGGTTCCACCAGGGTCCTGGCCGCGATGGAGCGCCTCTACACCCGCGACGACTACATGCGCCGCATCGAGTGGCTCAAGACCGCCAGGCGCAACTACGCCATCACCACCGACATCATCGTCGGCTTCCCCGGCGAGACGGAGGAAGATTTCGAGCGGACGCTCGACCTGCTCGACCAGGTGCAGTTCGATTCGTTGTTCAGCTTCAAGTACTCGCCGCGCCCCAATACGGCCGCGCTTGCCATGGGCGGCCAGGTTTCGGGTGTTGAGAAGCAGCGGCGGCTGGTCATCGTCCAGGAGAAGCAGCGCGCCATTCAGATCCGGCGCAACGCCATGCTCATCGGCGCCATTCGGGAGGTGCTGGTGGAAGGCCGCAACCAGGCGCTCGGCCAGTGGATCGGCCGGACCTCCGATAACCGCACCCTCAACTTCACCGCGGCCGGTTCCAACGGCCACAATCTGGTGGGCCAGTATCTCCCGGTGCGCGTCACCCGCTCCGGTCCGAACTCCTTGGTGGGCGAAAGCGTATCTGTGGTGTAATGTAAGCGGGGAGAGAGCGCCATGGAAGTCGAAATGAAAATTCGCGGGCTCATGATGGATCCCGTCACCAACACACCCATCGTCATTTTGAAGGACCTCAATGGCAACGCGGTGCTCCCCATCTGGGTGGGCGTTTACGAGGCCAACGCCATCGCCCTCGAAATCGAAAAGGTGGCGACGCCCCGGCCCATGACCCACGACCTCATCAAGAGCCTGCTGCTCGGCCTGAACACCGGCCTGCGCAAGGTGGTGGTGAGCGAGCTGAAGGACGACACCTTCTATGCCGTCATCTGGCTGGACCGCGACGGCGAATTGATCAGCGTGGATTCGCGCCCCAGCGACGCCCTGGCCCTGGCACTGCGGCTGGACTGCCCGATCTACGTGGAAGAGGGCGTCCTGAAATCCACCAAGCTGGCGTCGACGGTTTCCGACAAGGTCAATACCGAAGAGATGCGCCGCTGGCTCGAGGGCCTCAACGACGAGGACCTGGGCCGCTATAAGATGTAAGTTCTTAAGGTGGGACAGACGATCGTTTTGTGCCGTCTGTCAACCTCCCAATATGACAATCGACCAACAACTGAGCTACCTGCTGAAAGGGATGGCGGAGATTATCCGCGAAGAAGAACTGCGCGAGCGCTTGATCGAGGCCGCCAGGAAGGGGCGGCCGCTGCGCGTCAAGGTGGGCTTCGATCCCACCGCTCCCGACCTGCATCTGGGCCACACCGTCATCCTGCGCAAGATGAAACATTTCCAGGACCTGGGCCACACCGTCATCTTCCTGATTGGCGATATGACCGCCATGATCGGCGATCCCTCGGGGCGCAATGTGACGCGCCCGCCCATGACGCGCGAGGCCATCGCCCGGAACGCCGAAACCTATAAGGCGCAGGTCTTCAAGATCCTCGATCCCCGCAAGACGGAAGTCCGCTTCAACAGCGATTGGCTGGAGCCGCTGAAGTACATGGACCTGATCCGCCTCTTCTCCAAGTACACGGTTGCCCGCATCCTGGAGCGCGACGTTTTCGCCCTGCGTCTCAAGGAAGGCGTCCCCATCTCTATGCACGAGTTGATGTACCCGCTGGCGCAGGCCTACGATTCCGTGGCCCTCGAATGCGACATCGAGATGGGCGGCACCGACCAGAAATTCAATCTGCTGGTGGGCCGCGAGATCCAGAAGGAGTTCGGCCAGCCGCCGCAAATCGTCGCCACTTTGCCGATTCTCGAAGGTCTCGACGGCGTCAACAAAATGTCCAAGTCGCTGGGGAATTACATCGGCATCACCGAGCCGCCCGAGGTCATGTTCCGCAAGGTGATGCAGATCGGCGACGAGCTGATGTTCCGCTACTACGAGCTGCTCACCGACAAGAGCCTGGCCGAAATCGCCGCCATCCGCGCCGAGATGCATCCCATGGAGGCTAAGCTGGCGCTGGCCAGGCTGATCGTCACCGACTTCCACTCGGCGGCCGATGCCGCGCGCGCGGCCGAGGTGTTCAACGCCGTGGTGCGTCGCAAGGAAGTGCCCGCGGACATTCTCACCGTGCCTCTGCCCGAGGGCGTGCGCGTGGCCAACGGCATCCGCGTCGACAAACTGCTGGCTAAGATCGGGCTGGCGGACTCGGTGAGCGACGCCGCGCGCAAAATCAAAGCCGGCGCCGTCGAGATCAATGGCGAGAAGGTGAAGGACCTGGCGCTCGCCAGCCCCGCCGCCGACTTGGTGATTCAGGCAGGCAAGAACTGGAAGAGAGTCACGTTGTGACCTTGTGGGGCAGGATGGTATCCTGCGCGGCGGTTTGCAACCGCCGCTCTTGCTTTACATGATTGGCCTGGCCGACAACCTGTCGCTGGCGGCGGACTCCATCCGCGCCCACAAATTGCGCGCCTTGCTCACGGTGCTCGGGTTGACCATGGGGGTCGCCACCCTCATCACCGTCATGACCCTGGTGCAAGGCGCCAACGTCTACGTCGAACAGAAGATTGCCAACCTCGGCACCAACGTCTTTCGCATTGCGCGCCTGCCCTTTGTGGTGACCGATTTCACGGTCCTCACCAAAGCTCAGCGCAACCGCTATCTTTACCCCGAGGACATGCAGGCGCTCGCCGAGGGCTGCGGCAGTTGCCAGGTGGTGGGCGCCTCCATCAGCAGCAGCGCCACGGTCCGCTACAAAGACCACGAGCTCGACGACACCACCATGTACGGCTACACGCCCACCATGGCCGATATCGACACCCGCACGGTCCAACTGGGGCGCTACTTCACCGAGGTGGAAGACCGCCACGATGCCAACGTCTGCCTCATCGGCGACCGCCTGGCGCAGGAGTTCTTCTCCGGCGCCGATCCCATCGGCCGCGTCGTTCGCGCCGGCGCCGACGAGTTCACCGTGGTGGGGACGTTCGAGCGCATCGGATCGGTGCTGGGCCAGGACCAGGACAATTTCATGGTGGTTCCGCTGCGAACCTACCTCAAGCTCCACGGCCAGCGCAACAGCCTCACGCTGCAGGTCAAGGCGGAAGGCGGCGACCGGATTTTCGACCGCGCGCAGGACGAGACCCGCCGCATTCTGCGCGCCCGCCGCCACGTGCTGCCCGGCAAGGACGACGATTTCTACATCGGCACCGCCGACACCTACATTTCTCTGTGGCAGAGCATCAGCTCGGCATTCTTCACCGTCTTCGTGATGATCAGCTCGATTTCCGCCGTGGTGGGCGGCATCGTGATCATGAACGTGATGCTGGTCAGCGTCACCGAACGGACCAAGGAGATCGGTGTCCGGCGCGCCGTCGGCGCAACCCAGCCGGACATTTTGCACCAGTTCCTGGCCGAGAGCGTGCTGCAATGCGTGGCGGGCGGCGGCATCGGGGTGTGCGCCGGATTCGCCTGCGCGCTGGCGCTTCGCCGGCTGACCGAGTTTCCCGCCGCGGTCCAGGTTTGGGTTGCGGTGCTGGGCGTGGTGTTGAGCTCCATGATTGGATTGTTCTTCGGAATTTATCCGGCTGTTAAAGCCTCCAAGCTGGACCCCGTGGTGGCGCTTCGGACGGAGTGAGTTGAGAGATGACGCGCGCGGAAGTCAAAGAGAACCTGCTGGTGGCTCTCGACACTCTGCGAACCCGCAAGGTTCGCTCCGGACTCACCATTCTGGGCATCGTCATCGGCGTGACCAGCGTGATTTCGGTGGCGGCCATCATCGACGGATTGAACGGCTACATTCTGAATCGCATCCGTTCCTTCGGTTCGCGGTCGCTGTTCATTACGCGCATCCCCGCCGGATACACCGGAATCGGGCGTCTCCCGCAGAACATCCGCATGCGGAAGTATCTGGAGATTTCCGATGCGCAGTATCTCAAGCAGAACGTGCCGGGGCTGGACATCTCCGCGGCCTTCGCGCAGCGCATCAACTTCGGAACGTCGCCCGACTCCATCCGTTACGCCAACGAGCACGTCGAGCGTCTGATCATCCGCGGCACTCAACCGGAGTACGCCGCCGCGCTTCCGCTGTTCGCGACCGCCAGCGGCCGGTACATTTCCGAGTTCGACGAAGAGCACGCGCGCAACGTGGTGGTGATCGGAGACGCCATCGCCAATTCGCTGTTTCCGAACACCGACCCCATCGGCAAGGAGGTGCGTCTGAACGGGCGGCTCTACGAAGTGATCGGCGTCTTCGAGAAGGACCCGGGGATGTTCGGCGGCTACGGCGTCGATCAGTTTGCGTGCATCCCGCTCTCCAACTTTCACAAGAACTTTCCGGACATTCGCGACATTTTTCTGATCGTCACCGTGCGCGAAGACGCGGACATGGCGGAGGTCCGGAACCAGGTGATCGAAGCCATGCGCCGGCGGAGGCACGTGCCGCACCGCGCGGAAAACGATTTCGACATCGCCGACGCCGATTTCTTCGCCGATCTGTGGAACCAGCTCACCGGCGTCATGGTGTTGCTCACCGGCGTCATCAGCTCCATCGGGCTGCTGGTGGGCGGCATCGGGGTCATGAACATCATGCTGATTTCGGTCACCGAGCGCACGGGAGAGATCGGCATCCGCAAAGCCATCGGAGCGCGCAAATCCGACATCCGCGCGCAATTCCTGCTGGAGGCCATCACGCTCTCGGGGATCGGCGGGGTGGTTGGCATCCTGACCGGCGCTGCCATTTCGTTCGCCGTGCGCACGCTGGCGGGCATTCCAGCCACGGTATCGCCGTTTTGGGTGGCGCTCGGGGTGGCCATCGCCGTCGGCGTCGGCCTGTTCTTCGGATACTACCCGGCGAACCGCGCCGCCAACCTCGACCCCATCGTCTGCCTGCGGTATGAGTGAGAAGGTGGGGAGGCCCCCAATCGGCGTCACCCTAAGCGATGCTCGGTGGTTGGGAGGTTCCTTTGCGCTGGCTGAGGTATCTCGCGATTACGCCCAGTTGAGTCCGGGCCTGCTGACAGTCTAAAACCCTGCTGCCGAGTCGCAACGAGGGCCATAGTCGATCAAGTTAATCAAATCAGTAGCTCGGCGCCTGTAGCCTTAGCTTGTTAGGCAGTGATATCAAAACTGTGAATTCAAACGGTCGTATTCGGCGTGAGGGCCGATCCGATACCACACCAAGGTCTCATCGAATCAAATCCCGAGGGCGCGATAGCCCGGACCAATCCTAATGGAATAAGTCTGCCGGTCGGCGCGCAGACGTTTGAATTGCAGACTGGGATGTGCGGGATCGCGCTGGAATAAGACGAATGCCCGCTGCGCGCTCTGTTGCACCTCCGCGGGCAATTCCTCAAACAAGCTCTTAAATCGGGCGGTGCGCCGGGACCGCATCCGCTCAATACCTCATCGGCTCGGTTTTGCCGGCGAGATACTCCAGCCGTGCTTCTTCTTCCAGTGCCTCGATGCTCAGCAGCGGATGGTTTTGACCCTGCTCGCAGGCGATCTCTTCAAGAACCATCGCCGCCAAAGCGTCTTGTTTCTCGGGAGGCAACTCCGAAAGCGTCGCCACGGCCTTCCGCAGCAGTTCAGTCATAGCCCGATGTTAGCACGACCAATGTTCGTCACTCACTCGTTTGCCTGCGCTACGAGTAATTCGGTGACAGGCTACGAAACCCCCAAACTGCGGGGGGTTTCGTAGCCTGTCACCGAATTAGGGTGTGGGCAGGGCAAACGATAGAATGCTGGCTCCCGACGCGATTGCCACGAATTGGCGGCCATTCACCATGTAGGTCATAGGCGAAGCCTTGGGAGACTGGCCGGTTTCGAAATGCCAGAGCGGACTTCCGGTCTGGGCATCCACCGCGGCAAAGGCGCCCGTAGATTCGCTGAAGAATAGCACGCCTCCCGCGGTGGAGAGGACGCCGCCATAGTTGGGCGAGGGGACCTTCTGATCCACTTCCCAAACCACTTTGCCGGTATGAATGTCGAGGGCGCGCAGGTAGCGCCGTGGCGGGTCGCCACCGGGCGCCCCTCCGCCAAGCATTCCCTCGCCGCCTCCGCGGCCACCTCGTCCCCCACCACCTCTGGCCGCATTGGCAGCCTGAGCGGCGGGACCAAACTGGGTGCTGCGGTAGACGCCGCAGTTTTCGATGGTCATGACGTAGTAGAGGCCGGTTGCCGGGTTATACGCGGTGGCCATCCAGTTGGCCGCGCCGCGGATATCCGGGCAGGTGCGCGTTCCCTCGGGTGTGGGGACATTGCCGGGCAGCTCGATAGGCCGGCCCTTGGCGTCGATGCCGCTCGCCCAGGAAATCTTCTTTGCGAAGGCCTTGGCCAGAAGCAGCTCGCCCGAGGTGCGGTCGAGCACGTAGAAGAACCCGTTGCGGTCGGCGTGCAGGATCAGCTTGCGCTGGCGGCCCTGGAAGGTGGCGTCCACCAGCAGCATAGGCTGGACGGCGTCCCAATCGTGCAAGTCGTGCGGCGTGAATTGAAAATACCAGAGCTGCCTTCCGGTCTCGAGATCGAGCGCCAGAATGCAATTGGTGAACAGGTTATCGCCCAGGCGATCGCTGCCATCGGTGTCCGGATAGGGGTTGCCGACGGCCCAGTAGAGCACCTTGCTTTCCGGATCGTAGCTGCCGGTAAGCCACGTGGAGCCGCCGCCGAATTCGACCGCGCCGCCGCGCCAGGTGTCCCATCCGGGTTCTCCCTTGCGCGGAACGGTCCAGTGGCGCCACGCGAGTTGGCCGGTGGAGGCG
>JBAWDI010000980.1:0-2897 GCA_049590695.1 Bryobacteraceae bacterium | reverse complement strand
GCTGGGCAAAACGAAGTACTGCCGGGCCACCCTCTGCACATCGTCGGCGGTCACCCGGTTGAGGTCGTCGATGGATGTGAACAGTTTCCGCCAGTCGCCATAGCTGGCATAGTAGGTGGCCAGCATTTGAGCCAGTCCGGCGTTGTTGTCGAGGCGGCGGATCACCTCGGCGCGGGCCTTGGTTCTCACGCGCGCCAGCGTTTCGGCATCCACCTTCCGCGCTTTGAAGCGGCCGAGGAGATCGTCGAGCGCCTTCAGGTCCTCGTCCACGGTGTGGCCTACCGAGGGCGCCAGGAAGAAGACGAACAGGTTGGGGTAGCGGCCGCCGGGGAAGGTGGCGCTGGCCTGGGCCACCAGCGCGATTTTCTTCTCCTGCACTAAATCCTTGTACAGCAAGCCGGTCCGGTCGCTGGAAAGTATCAGGGAGATGACGTCGAAGACCGGGTCGTCTTTGGAGTACTGGTCGGGCCGCTTGTAAGCGATGGCCACTATCGGCTGCGATGGCGAATCGACCACCGCGGTCTTGGGTCCCGGCTGGGGTGGCTCCACGGTATGCAGCAGCGGCGGCAGCGGCCGCGCGGGCAGCGGGTTGAAGTAACGCTCGGCCATGCGTTTCGCGTCCGCCGGGTTCACGTCTCCCACTATCGCCATGGTGATGTTGGCCGGGACGTAATACTCATCGAAGAACGCTTTGGCGTCGGCGCGCCGCAGGTTGACGATGTCGCTGGGCCATCCGCCCGGCGGATTGCGATAGGGGTGGGCCGCGAACGCGGTAGCCAGCAAATCCTGGGTGAGCTTGCCCTCGGGGTCCGATTCGACGCGCATGCGGTACTCTTCCAGCACCACGTCGCGCTCCTTGTAGAACTCGCGGAACACCGGATGGAGGAAGCGCTGCGACTCCATCAGGAACCACAACTCGATCCGGTTGGAAGGCAGGCTGTAGTAATACTCGGTGGAATCGAGTGAAGTGCCGGCGTTCACGCCCGCGCCCCCGTTGGTTTCGATGATGCGGAGATACTCGTTGGGCTCCACGTAGGCTTCCGCGCTGTCGATGGCCATCTGCAACTGGGCCTTGAGCACGCCGATTCTGGTTGTGTCCGCTTTGGGTCCCTTGTTGCGCTCGGCCTCGAGGCGGTCGTATACCTCCTCGATGGCGTCCAGGGCTTTCTTCTCGCTGGGCCAGTCCATGGTCCCGATGGTTTCCGTGCCCTTGAAGGCCATGTGCTCGAACATGTGGGCGATGCCAGTTTCGCCGGACGGATCGTCCACAGACCCGGCGTTCACATAGGTGTGGAATGAGACCACCGGGGCCTCGTGCCGCTCGGCGACGATGAAGTGCAGTCCGTTGGAAAGCGTGAACTCGGTGACTTTCTTTTCAAATTCCTTGAGATCCTGCGACGGCAGGCAGAGGGCCGCCGTCAGCAGGATGGCGCAGAGACGAAGTGCTCTCACGATGGCCGCCGCTCCTTGGCTTCTTTGAGGATAGCAAGGGTGGGGCATGCTTTAGCTTGCCCATTGCCCGCTTGCGGGCAATTTCTTACTTTCCCGCAATGTAGCTGGCGTACAGCGCCGCAATCCCCGCCGATTCGACATCGCCCGGGTGCACGATCACCCGGTAGCGGTAGCGCAGCGATTTGCCCGGCGCCACCGTCTGCGGGCTGCTCTGCGACTTGTCGTTGGTGAAGGCCGCCACGCCGAACGGGTTGGCGGCGAATAAGCCGTATCCGCGCGCGTGCCAGCGGACCGGATGACGCGGGTTCTCCGGGTGGTCCAGAATGGCCACGCCCACCTTTTCGTCGCCGATGGTCCCCGAGTAGTCGCACCAGTTCGAAGGCTTGCCCCAAACCTGCCGCTCGCCGGTCAGGCCCTCGGCGTTCACGATCTTCCCCGTGCCGCCCTGCTCGTCCAGAACGGGGCGGAGCCGGATGCCGAACGCGCCATCCTTGCTGTCGCCCCACACCACCGTCTGCACCGAAGTCAGTGTGACGTCCACGTCGATGATGCGCAGCGTCGGGTCCGCATGGAAGGTCATGACCCGGTCCTCGGTGAGCACCACGTTCCCCTGACGGTCGGTCCAGTCGAATGTGGCCGCCAGCGACCCCCGGTCCTTGCCGCTCGCGATCCGGCCCACCTTTTTCAACACCATCACGCCGCGCTTGGGAGGCTCCTTGTAGCTGGCCTCGTTGTTCCAGAAGTCGATGCCATTGACGCTGTCGTGCGCGAACCAGATGCCGCGCTGGTGCGGGTGGTCCTTCGGCCCCTTCTCTTCTTCGGCCACATTTTCCATGGGCCACGCGCGAGTTACGTAAGTGCCGGTCGCGGCGCGCACCGGCCAGAGATACGGTTTGGTGACTTCCTCACCCTTCATGTAGAAAGTGCTGTAAGGCTTGCCGCCGATCTCGATATCGATCTTGTCGGCGCCGGGCGTGATCTTGACTTGCGCGGCGGCAGAGAGCGCCAGCCAGGCAACGGCGAAAAGGACCAGTAATCCACGTTTCATCTTGTTTACACCTTCTCGGGGACTATAAACGGTTTGCGGTAGATCCGCGTCGCCAGCTTGTTGGCTTCCGGATCGTTGATGCAAGTCAGTGTCTGGGGATCGAAATGGATGGTGCGGCCCAGCCGGTAGGAAATGTTGGCCAGGTGTACCAGAACGGTGGAGGCCGCGCCTTCCTCGATTTCGCAGTTCAGTATTTCCCTCTTGTGAGCGCGCACGGCGTCCAGGAAGTTCTGGAAGTGGGTATCGTTCTTGGTGGCCGTCGGACCGGGTGCCTGCTCTCTGCCGATAAAGCTGAAGTACTTGTTGTAATTGTCGATCACCAGGTAGCCGTTGGAGCCGTAGTACAGGTTGCCGACGGTTCCGCCGCCCATGCCGCCTCCAAAGCCGCCCGCAGGGC
>JBAWDI010000979.1:0-5982 GCA_049590695.1 Bryobacteraceae bacterium | reverse complement strand
GCGCAGCAGCGTGGCGTTGGGGTCCTTCTCCAGGTTGTTGCGGTATTGGCTCGCCGATCCGTAGACTTCCAGGCGCTTCCAGGGGCGCACGCGCAACTCGCTGAATGGGCCGCGGCGGTCGCCCGTGAAGTAACCGACCAACGGGAAGTAGAGCACGCTCTGAGCCAGATAGTCGACCTGCACGGTAATGGCCTTGCCCTCCCAGGAGGCACCGACGACCGAAGACATCACCTTGGACTCCATGGATCGGGACGCCTCGCCATAGAATTTGAGCCGTTTGAAAGGGGTGTAGAGCCCCTGCACGGATGCCGTGCGCACCCGGCCGATATCGTGTCCGGCGGGAAACAGGTTCGGGTTGTTTGCGATGTCCTGCCGGCTGGATGAGAATTCCATGACGCGGCCGCCGATGCGCAGGTACTTGCCGATATGGTGGACGACCGAAGCGCCAATCACAGTCTGTGGCGCCAGGATGCGGTATGGGACGCGCGGCCCGGCGCCGAGCGTCTCTTCACCGGCGAAGAAGGTGTACTCCGTGCCCCCATGCGTCGCTTGAATTCTGAGGCCGCGTGCCGCGATCTCGGGTGTGAAAATGTTGCTGAAAGGGGAATCGACCAGCGATCCGTGAGCGCGAAAGTCGCCCGCGGTAATGGTCCAGCGGTAGCCCATCCAGGGGGCACCGCGCAATTGCAGGAAGTTCTCGCCGGTTTGCAGCCGGTTCTGCGCACCATAGCCTTCGAAGCTGCCGCTCAGGATGCCGAAGTTGGGTATGAAGTCCTGGAACCTGACGCCGGTGCCCGTGGTGCTGTCCAGGCTCTGGGAACTGGTGCCCATATAGTAGCCTTGGATCGCGACGTCGGCCTGCCCGCGATTCTGACCATGGAGCGCGCCGGCGATCAGAAGCGCCGCGAACAACCGCGTCCAGCCCGCGGCTCCGCCTCCTCCGGACCCCGCAATCCTTCTATTGGCTGGTCTTTGCGGCGACCACAAGGGCGGTGGCCTCCTGTATGTCGCTGCCGCCCAGATCCACGCGGGCGCGCAGGGTGTACTTGCCTGGTCCAGCTTCGAGCTTCAAAGGGAAAAGAAACCTCTGGTCGCGTTTGGGCAGCACCGGCATGGGCATGAATTTGGCGCTCTCCACAACTTTGCCGGCTCCATCCAGCACGTCCAGATCGCCGTTGGGACGGTAGTGCATGAGGCTGGGATTGGCCAGCACCACCACCGCTCTCCAGCCGGGCTGTTTGGGGTCTGGGACATACTCCAGCTTAAGGTCTTTGATGGAGCCTTCCTCGACCGGTTTGCCGACCACTACATAGATGGCGGCGACAATCTGCACGGCCGTTCGCAGGCCGGTCCCCTTCGTCAGGCTGGCGGTCGGCTGCGTGGAAAACCCGATGGCGCAGTGATTGCTCCGCTCGGTGGCGCCCGGCGGCGTGCGGACGGTATACCGCACGGGGAGGTGCGCATCGCCTTCCAACTCCATTTCCATGGGGTTGACCGACAGCCATGTACGGCAGGAGAACGCCGCCTCCTGGGAATACTCGCGGCCGAACTGCGGAGTGCCGGTGGCATCGATGTAGAAATCCAGCAACTCGGCCACGACGCGTACTTTCTCGGGGGAATCGTTGTCCAACGTCAGGACTCCGGAGTGCGCGGCGCCGGGTGCAAGCGCCAGATCCTCACGCATGGGAATGAGACCCAAACCAACTTGGGCCGAAGCCTTGCCGGCCAGCGCCAGAACTGCGAGAGCGCAAATGACGGCTAGTTGACGGTGGCGAGGTATGTGATATTGAGTGTGCATGAAGGGCTCATTTGTGCGGCGTATTTCCATTTGTCAGTCAGGGTATAGGTTAGGGTCATCCAGAAACTGGTGCTGGACCCGGAGTAGGGGAGCGTTCCCGAGGCCACCGTCGTCTTTGAAGTAGAGAGCGTGGCGGGAGCGCCGCAGGCAAAGCCGCCTGGGCCTGGGTTGAAGCCCGCGGTGCAAGTGATGGTGACGGCCGAGATGGGAACGGTGGGGCAATTCGTGAAGCTGGTGGCGACGGAGTACACCTGAAGCGTCCACGGGTCATTGGCGGGGGTGGCTCCGGTCGTCCAGGAGACCGTGGTGGTAGCGCTGCCGGCAACCAGTGGCGAGTCGGGATCCGTGGCCGCAAAGGAGATGGGGGAAGGGGTTGCGTACGCGGAGAAGTTCGCGGTGGCTAGCGGCTTCGGTGCAGCTAGCGCTGGACGGGGATCCAGCGTCTTTAGTGCGGGCTTTCCCGCTTGGGTAGCCAACAACACGGCAATCCAGAGCGATGTAAGCATAGAGTTCCGTTAGACCAGACTTAGACCGCGTGAATGGAATCTGTGACGGCGGCCGTGAAGCCATTCACGGGGATCACGTCGCGCTAATCGTAAAGGTCACAGTGGCGGCATAAGTGCCCGTGGAGTACTGCGGATCGTTGGTCAGGGTCCAAGCCACCGAACCTGTGTTGCCCCCGACGGCAGACTTGGCATCCGCACCGAACGTGCCCACCGGTGTGCTGGCGGTCGTGCTCGCGGTCTGCGATCCGGAACAGCCCGTCCCCGGGCTAGTCAATGTGCAAGTGTAGGCCAGGGTATCGCCAGCCGTTGGAGGCGTCAAGACGGACGGGCCGCCGGCCGGGCTGAAGTCGGTTGTAACCTTCAACGTAATGGCGCCGGATCCAGTGGATTTCGTGGTGCGGACTTTGTAAGTGTAGTTTGTGCTTCCGGTGAAGTTCGTAGCGAAGCCGGTGCCGTCCGTCAACGTGCTTGTGGGCGTATCGATTTGAATCGCTGCTTCGGGGCCAATCGTAACCGACACACTGGTGGTTCCGGTAGGGGCGAATTGCGCCTGAGCGGTGCCGGTCAACGCCAGCACCAGACAGCCTTGAAGCAAGGGGCGGAGGTGTTGTGATTTAAACATTTTCATCCTCTAAGTGGCACTGATCCTGAGGATCACTTGTGCCGAATATGAGCCTGTGGAGTAAGCCGGACTGTCCGTCAAACTGAAATTCACGTTGACTGTGGCCGGATCCGAAGTGCTGCAAGAACCACCGCCGCCCGTGCAAGCCGAAGCCGGCAGCGTCACGACCGTGGTTTGAACGGTGGTGGAGGCCGTTTGTGTTCCCGAGCACGGCGTTCCGAGACCTGCGCTGCCGCAGGTGAACGTAAGCGCGCCAGCAGCGGCGGAAGGACCACCGGTGGGAGAGAAATCGGAAGAGACTTGGGCGGTGATCGTGCCGGTGCCGGTACTGGTGGTGCGCGCACGGTAGCTGACGGCGAGAGTCCCCGTGAAGGGCGCGAATTTGGATGCGCCCGCGGTGAGGGTTAAAGATGCGGGTACGGACAGCTTCCCAATCGGTTGCAGTGTGGCATTGAGGGTCTGCGTGGCGGTACCGGTTCCACCGATGCCATTGCCAACCGCCAGCGCGCCCATAAGCAGTCGCGTCAGCCACACTCGCGGGAATCGAGTTGGGGTGGATACACCCATCGGGAAAAATATACCTAGAACGCGCAACAAACATAAAGACTGTCATTGGTTACCGCCAAAAGGCTAAGTCTCCGGTACGCCAAAACATTATCTTGTTTCATTGCAGTAATGGAAGCTCTGGTACTTTCGGGAAACGCCGATGTGAGAGGACTAGACCTTTATTGCTCAATGCGGTAGGCCGGTGTGTCCTCTTCCGTGTTGCCTTCCCGGCCCTTCGTATATATACTTTGGTTAACAGATATGGAAGCGACGCTGAAACGTGCCATCCTGGTAAGCGCCGCCATTGTTACGTTCTGGCCAGCCGTCAGAGTGGACGCGCAGCGTTCCGCCACCGCCACCCTGACGGTGCGCGTCT
Organism: Bryobacteraceae bacterium; assembly: GCA_049590695.1. Classification (GTDB taxonomy): domain Bacteria; phylum Acidobacteriota; class Terriglobia; order Bryobacterales; family Bryobacteraceae; genus Fen-178. The sequence continues at coordinate 2,134 of JBAWDI010000979.1, read as the reverse complement.
CCCCGGAAACGCGCTTGAACCCAGGCCAGGTTGCGCTGCGGTTCGTGGTGACCGCGGACGGGGTCGGCGAGGTCACTAGCCAGACGGAAGCCGTCGCCGCTTGGGTGAGGGCGTTGCCGGGCCAGCGAATCCGGTTGATTGCGCGCATGGCGAGCTTGGCGGGACCATCCGGTGTAGTCCCCATCGACGCGGTTCAGTGGAGTGGCGCGCGCCAGCGGGCCACTGCGGGCGGCCAGTCGGCGACTTGCTCGAACGGGTCGTTCGCGGCCGGCGCTGCACAGGATCTGGTCGCCGCCTGGGAGTCTTCCGGCACGCTCACATGCGCGGTCACGTTCTCGCTGGTGGATCCCCGCAGTCTGGCTCCAGGTATCTACGTCGGCGCGGTGGACCTTGCGTTGCGCGCCGAATGATCCGGATTGTACTATTCGGTTCCCTCCCTCTCGTACTGGCACCTTATTGGTACCGCTAGACCTGTTTTCTCGCCGTGAGTGGATGCACCATGGAACTTCCGGGCCATGGGCCATCGGGAAATTACGCAAACGTTTCACTCAGCGCCGGGAGACCGCGTCCCTCCCGGCGCTTTTTTTTCGTTTACGCCGAGAAGCGGTAGCCCACTCCGCGGACCGTATGGATGTGCCTGGGGGTTTGCGGGTTGTCTTCCAGCTTCTGGCGCAGCCAGGCGACGTGCACATCGATGGTCCTCGATGAGACGCCGGGCTGATACTCCCAGACGCCTTCCAACAATTCATCGCGGGAGACCACTTTGCCGCGATGGTCGATCAGGTAACGGAGTAGCTCGAGCTCTTTTGCGGCCAGGGCGATGGGCATGCCATCCTTGCGCACGTCGCCCTTTTCGAAATCGACATCCACGTTGCCGAACTGGAACCGCGCCACCGGAGTGAGCTTTTCCTTATTCACGCGGCGCAGCAAGGCTTCGATTCTGGCCAGCAGCTCCGGCGGCTCGAACGGCTTGGTCAGGTAATCGTCGGCACCCAGCTTCAGGCCGACCACGCGATCGATGAGCTGTGTCTTGGCGGTGAGCATGAGGACCGCCACGTCCTTTCCCCGCTGCCGCAGCTCGCGGCACACCTCCAGGCCGTTCTTGCCGGGCAGCATCACATCGAGGACGATCAAGTCGAAACTCTCATTCACCGCCCTGGCCAAACCCGTGGGTCCGTCGATGGCGCTTTCCACCGTGTAGCCCTCGGCGCGGAGCAGATCGGAGAGCGTCAGCACCAGGCCGGGCTCATCCTCCACCAGGAGAATGCGCGAGCTCATGCGGATGCTCCGGCGGGGGCCGCGGGAATCCGCACGATGAACTCGGTTCCCTTCATCGGCTCGCTCTTCACGCGAATGGCGCCGCCATGCGCTTCGACGATCTTCTTCGCCAGGTTGAGCCCCAATCCGGCGCCGTGTATTTGATCCTCGATCGCGCGCCGGCCGCGAAAGAACGGCTCGAAAATGTGTTTCTGCTCGTCCTGGGGGATTCCCGGTCCGCGATCCGCCACTCGGATTTCGACCGCCGCCCGATCTTTGTCGCGCGTCTCGGACGCAAAGACACCGATCCAGTTGCCACTTCCCATTCCGTGCTTGGCGGCATTGCCGATCAGGTTTTGAAGCGCGTGTTTGAGCGCCACGGGATCGCCCAGTATGGGAGGAAGCCCGGGATCGATCCTCTTCTCGACGACGCACTGGGATTCGGCGATGACGGCCTCGACGAGGGCCTCGACCGACAGCGGCTCGGGTTTCTGGATGACATGGCCGGCCTTCGCGCCGGCGAATTGCAAGATTTGCTCCACCATTTCCTTGAGCCGGCCGCTTTCCCGCTGAATCAGGACTCCATATCGTTCCACCTGGCTGGGGTCCTGGGCCACGCCGCCGCGCAGGTTGTAGGCCGCGGTGTGGATCACCGCCAGCGGCGTCCGCAACTCGTGGGAGACTCCGGCCACGAAATCCATCTGCAGCTCCGCGAGTTTCTGCGCGCGGCGCGTGAAGCGCACCAAGGCCGCAATGCTCGCCACCATCAGCAGAAGCACGCCGGCGGTAACGGCGAGGTTACGCCACCGGGCCTGAGCGACCACCGTTTCGAGCGACCCGGAGCGGTGCCGCACCAACATCCGCCATCGGCCCGGGC
>JBAWDI010000978.1:0-6489 GCA_049590695.1 Bryobacteraceae bacterium | reverse complement strand
GTACTGCGCCATGGCGCGCGGCCAGCGGGCAATGCGGGTGAAGCGCGGGCGGGCGGCGAAGCCGGCGATCTCCTGCAACTCGCTCGTGACCTCGGGGCCGATGACGTCGTCCGATTCGTCGAGCACGCCCGCGTCCTCCATGCCGCCCAGGAAGCAGCGCGCCACCACTTTGCCCTCCGGCACGCGGTGCGGGAATTTGGCCCCTACCCAGGTGCACGCCACCAGCCGCCGGCGCTCTTTCTTGGGCACCAGGAAGCCGAAACCATGGGGCGGGGTGCCCCCTGGGCCCGCGAAATCGGCGGCGTCGAAGCCCAGCGCCACGGTCATCGAGGAACTGTAGGGCACCGAGCCGAGTAGTTCCGCCAGCCGCCCGTCCACGCCGGCCAGCAGGGCCGAGCCGCTGTGCGCCTCGCACGCCACCACCACTTGCCCCGCTTCCAGCCAAGCGCCGTCATCCAGCTTGATGCGGAAACCGGCCTCCGCGCGCTGGATGATTTGCGCGCGGCATGGCCGCACCTCGACCTGGGCGCTGATGGCGTCCGCGATGGCGTCCACCAGTTGTCCCAGCCCGCCTTTCAGCGTGCGGAACAGCGGCACGGCGTGTCGATCGCGCCCCGCATGCGCGCGCGCCGCCAGCACGCCCCGGGTGAGGCTGCCGTATTGATTGGCCAGCTCGACAAAACGCGGCAGCACGCTGGTCACGCTCAACTGAGTGGGGTTGCCGCCGTAGATGCCGGAAAGCAGGGGTTCCGCCAGGTAGTCCACCGCCTCGGCGCCGTAATGCTCCTGGATGAACTCGGCCACGGATTCGTCGCCCGGCTTCGGCCTCGGCGCGCGCAGCAGTTCCATCCCCATGCGGAACTTCGTTCTCCAGCCCAGCAGGCCGGTGGTGAGCAGCGGCAGAATCCTGGTGGGCACCATCATCATCAGCCCGTCGGGCAAGGGCAAGAGGCGGCCGCCCTTGCGGACGTACGTGACGCGGTCGCGGTCGTTCGAGCCGATCACCTGATCCGCCAGCCCCAGCTCCCGAATCAGATCGAAGGCTGCAGGCTTGGCCGAGAGGAAGCTGTCCGGCCCGGCCTCGATGGTGCAGCCCTCGACGCGCTCGGTCAGGATCACGCCCCCCAGGCGCGGCCGCGATTCGAGGATGGTGGACGCCACGCCGCCCCTGGCCAGGTAGTAAGCCGTCGAAAGCCCCGAGATGCCGCCGCCGACGATGACTACGCCAGGCACCGCTTTGCCACCTCGGCCAGCGCGGCGGTGAACTTCGGTGAACCGTTCAGCGCTCCGGGACGGAGCACGGAAACACCGCGCGCGGCGCCGTAGTCGCGGAAAAACACATCGACATCGTATAGCGTCTCGACGTGATCGCACACGAAGCCGATGGGGCAAACCACCACTTCGCGGATACCCGCGGCGGCATAGCGGTCCAGGCACGATTCCACGGTAGGCCCCAGCCAGCGGTCGTCGGTAAGGCCCTGGCTCTGGTAGGCGAAATCCCAGTCCGTCAGCCCGAGGCGCGCCGCCACCGCCGCGGTCGTGGCGCGCGTCTCGCGGTCGTAAGGATCTCCGCCCCCCAGCGCCTTCTCGGGCAAACTGTGCGCGGTGAAGAGCACCTTCCTGCCCGCCGCCACCGGCTCCAGCTTTTCCGCGAAGGCCTCGATCAGCAGCGGCTCGTGGTGGAAGCTCCTGGCCCACACGATCTCAGCCGCCACCCCTGCTTCGCGCCGGGCCTCCTCGGTGCGCCGTATGTAGAGGCCGACGCTCAGTTCCGAATACTGGGGCGCCATGGCAATGGCGGCGATGCGCTCCAGACCCGCATCGCGCACCCGATCCATGGTTTCCCGAATGAACGGATGCCAGTTGCGCATGCCGAAAAAGACGGGGATCCCGAGCAGGCGCTCCAGCGCTTCGGCCTGTGCGCGGGTCCACGCCAGCAGCGGAGACGATCCGCCGATGGCCTGGTAACGGCGCTCAACCTCTTCGACGATGCGCGGGGAAGCCGGCCGGCCGCCGCGCACGAACGTCAGGTAGCTGGCGACGTCCGCGACGCGTTCCGGGGCTCCGTGGGCGAGGAGGAGGACCCCCTGCTTCATGGGCGAAATTCCCGGACCAGCTCCACCACGGCCTGGACGTTCTCGACAGGGGTCTCGGGCAGAATGCCGTGGCCGAGGTTGAAGATGTGGCCGGGCCGGATGCCCGTGCGCTTCAGCAGCTCATGCACCTTAATGCGCAGCTCGGGCAGGGGCGCGAACAGCGCCACCGGGTCCAGGTTGCCCTGAATGGCGGAGCGATAGCTGATGTCCATCCACGCCTGGTCGATATTGATGCGCCAGTCGACGCCCATGACGTCGCCGCCGGCGGCGTGCAGCTCGCGGAAGAAACCGGAAGCGCCGGTTCCGAAGTGGATCACCGGAACGCCGGTGGAGCGGATGCGCTCGATGAGCGCGCGCGAGTACGGCGCGGCGAAGCGCACGTAGTCGTCCGATCCCAGGGCCCCCACCCAGGTGTCGAATACCTGGATGGCGCGCGCCCCGGCGGTCACCTGCAAATGCGCGAACGGCGCCAGCACGTCGACGATCTTGCCCATCAGCCGCCGCCACAACGTTTCGTCGCTGTACATGAGCTTTTTGGTGCGGATAAAATTGCGCGACGCGCCGCCTTCGATCATGTAGCTGGCCATGGTGAAGGGCGCGCCCACGAAGCCGATGACCGGCACCCTGCCGGCCAGCGCCCGAACCACGTTCTGGATGGCCTGTCCCACGTAGCCGAGGTCGTCCGTGTTGGTGGTGGAGAGCGAATCCACGTCGTCGGAGGAGCGTACGGGGTTTTCGATCGCCGGCCCCGCGCCCTTCTCGTAAGACAGCTTGAGGCCCATCGGCTCCACGGGCAGCAGCAGGTCCGCGAAAATGATGGCGGCGTCCACGTCCAGTATTTCTACTGGCTGCAGGGTCACGGTGGCGGCCAGGTCCGGCCGCTTGCAGATTTCCAAAATACCGTGCTTGTCGCGGATCTGGCGGTACTGTTTGAGGTACCGGCCCGCCTGCCGCATAAACCACACCGGCCTTACATCCGTCGGGCGGCGCCGGCAGGCGTCCAAAAAACGGCTGGTCATTGGAGCCACGCGCATGGCTGTTCCATCCTGTCTTCGCAAAAGAACACGCGAAATTCCTTCGGTTTATGCTTCTCCGCCCACTGGCGGCCGTTGACGAAATACGGTTTGGCCCACGCCTCGCTGTCGATGGTGCGCGGCGCGACGACCGAAACCGATACGCTCCCCTGCGCCGGGTATCCCGTGCGCGGGTCCATGATATGGGCGTAGATGCGCCCGTCGGCCCGGAAAAACTTCTCGTAGCTGCCGGAAGTGGACATCGACATGTCCTTTAAGAATGCCTCGGCCACGGTCTTGCGGGGGTGCCAAGGATCTTTGATTTCCACCCGCCAACCCTTCGGCTCGGTGGGCGGAGCGCCCATTCCATAAATACTGCTGTCCGACCCGGCCACCAGAGCGATCTGAAAGCCTTGTTGCCTCAAAACATCCACCATGCGATCCACGGCGTAGCCTTTGCCGATTCCTCCCGGGTCCAGTTCCACCCCGGCGCGGTCGAACCATACCGTGCCGGCCTTTTCGTCCAGGTGAATGTGCTTGTAACCCACTTTGGGGAGGGCAGCCTCCACCTCCGCGCGGTGCGGCAGATGGCCGGAGCCCTTATAAAACCCCCAAACCTTCATCAGCGGGCCCACCGAAATGTCGAAAGCCCCTTCGCTCTCGCGGCTGTATGCGACGCAATCCGAGAGCAACTGGAACAACTCCGGCGACACCTTGACGGGCTTTTCGGCCGCGCTCCGGTTGACCTCGCTCCATTCGCTGTCGGCCCTGTAATTGGAAAGCATCTCGTCGAGCCGCCGCACCTCTTCGAAGGCGGCGTCCACCGCCGCTTCCATCTTCACCCGGTCATACCCATAGAGGACAATGGAATACGTCGCGCCCATGGCGTCGCCGCTCTCCTCGAGCCGCAACTGCTCCGGCTGGGCCGCCAGGATCCCCGACAGAAACAAAACTACCACAAATTGTTTGAGTATAGGGCTAATTTTCGGCATGGCTACGAGATTTTTTCGCCCGCTTCAGCAGGAATTCGATCCGCGTGTCGGCGTCCGGGTTCTTGTCACGCTCGAAATGCAGTTCCGGAACGCGCCGCAAGCTCAGGCGCGCAGCCAGTTCGTGACGTAAATAATGCCGCGCGTGCTCCAACGCGGCCAAAGATTGGTTCTGTTCGCGATCGTCCCCCCGAACCACGACTTTGACGTGGGCATAGCGCGCGTCGGGGCTCACGTGCACCTCCGCCACATCCACCCCCAGCAGCCGCGGGTCTTCCAGTTCGAAGCCGATGATTTCGGCCAACTCCTCGCGGACTGCTTCCGAAACCCGTAATGTCCGCCGTTCATCCATAAGCTATCAGCTTTCAGCTTTCGGCGCCGCTGGTCTTAGCTGACTGCTGACCGCTGATAGCTGATCGCTAACTCAGCCACTCGACGGTGGCCTCAACCAAATCCGCGCCCAGCAGCGCCGCCGCCTCGTCTTCCACCGATTGCAGCACCGCGGCGGCGTGCGCATGGTCCGGGGAAACCGTTACCGCCGCCACCGCCGCGCGCTGCCAGAGGTCCTGGTAATCGATCTCCGCCACCGCCACGTTGAACTTGTGGCGCAACCGCTCCTTCAGGCTCAGGACCACGTGGCGCTTGTCCTTGAGCGAGTGCGAATCTTCGAGCCGTAACTCCAGGGTCAGAACGCCGATTACCGCCATGGCATCAGGCGAACACTTCGGTGGCCACACGCTCGGTGACGAACGCCTCGATGACGTCGCTCTGCTTGAGGTCGGCGTAGTTCTCGAGCGTGATGCCGCACTCCATTCCGCTCTTGACTTCGCTCACGTCGTCCTTGAACCGCCGCAGCGAACCGATCTTCCCGGTGTACACCACCACGTTGTCGCGCAGCAGCCGCACCTCGGAATCCCGCGTGATGGCGCCATCCTGCACCAGGCATCCGGCCACCGCTCCGACCTTGGAAATGCGGAATGTTTCGCGCACTTCCGCCTTGCCCTTGTAAACTTCCTTGAACACCGGCGCGAGCAGCCCGCTCATGGCGAGCTTGATCTCATCGGTGAGGTTGTAAATGATGGTGTGCAGGCGGATATCCACTTTTTCCTGTTCGGCCAGCGCCGCCGCGTTGCGCTCCGGCCGCACGTTGAACCCGATGATGATGGCGTTGGAGGCCGAAGCCAGCAGCACGTCCGACTCGTTGATGGCGCCCACGCCGGAGTGGATCACCCTCACCTTCACCTTCTCGTTGGAGAGCTTCTGGAGCGTCTCGGAAAGCACTTCGGCCGAGCCGCCCACGTCGGTCTTGATGATGATGGGCAGCTCCTTGACCTCGCCGGCTTCCATCTGCTTATGCAGTTGCTCGAGGGTGAGGCGGCTGGATTTGGCGAGCGCCGCTTCGCGCGCCTTCTGGTCGCGGAAGTTGACGATCTGCTTGGCCTTGGCGGTGTCCGTGACCACCTGGAAATCGTCTCCGGCTTCGGGCAGCGATTCCAGGCCCAGCACCTCTACGGGCATGGAGGGCTCGGCCTTGCGGATTTGCGTGCCACGGTCGTTCTGCATGGCGCGCACCTTGCCGAACACCGCGCCGCAGATGAAGAAATCGCCCACGTGCAGCGTGCCGTTGCGCACCAGCACGGTGGCCACCGGGCCGCGTCCGCGGTCGAGCTGGGCTTCGATGACGGTGCCCATGGCCGGACGGCTGGGGTTGGCCTTGAGGTCCTGCATATCGGCCACCAGCAGGATCATCTCGAGCAACAACTCGAGGTTCTGGTGCATCTTGGCGGAAACCGGAACCATGACCACGTCGCCGCCCCAATCCTCGGCCAGCAGGCCGCGGTCGGAGAGCTGCTGCTTGATGCGCTCGGGCTGGGCGTCGGGCTTGTCGATCTTGTTGATGGCCACCACGATGGGCACGCCGGCCGCCCGGGCGTGGTCGATGGCCTCGAGCGTCTGCGGCATGACGCCATCGTCCGCCGCCACCACCAGTACCACAATGTCGGTGACTTTGGCGCCGCGGGCGCGCATGCGGGTAAAGGCTTCGTGGCCGGGGGTGTCGATGAACACGATCTTGCGGCCGTTCAGCTCGACGTGGTATGCGCCGATGTGCTGGGTAATGCCGCCGGCTTCGCGCCCCGCCACGTTGGTTTCGCGGATGGCATCGAGCAGCGAGGTCTTGCCATGGTCCACATGGCCCATGATGGTGACCACGGGCGCGCGTTTTTCGAGGTCCTTGGTATCTTCGGCCTCTTCCACGGCCTGCATGGCCTCTTCCTCGTAAGTGATGGTGGCGGTGGAGGCGCCGAATTCGCGGGCCACCTCGGTGGCCAGCTTGGAATCCAAGGTCTGGTTGATGGTGGCGAAGATGCCGCGGTCGAGGAGCTTCTTGAT
>JBAWDI010000977.1:0-2498 GCA_049590695.1 Bryobacteraceae bacterium | reverse complement strand
ACCCTCTGGGTCCCTCGCCCCTACAAGGGTGCGGTGTAGGGGCCGGGCATGCCCGGCCCGGAGCGCTGCAGAGCAGATCGGACGGTCGCGGTAATAGAACGCCGATGACCTGGGCGCACACCCGGCGTTCCGGGAAGGAGACCCCCGCCAGAAAGCCCGGCGACAATCTGGGCTACACTGGAACGTTTGGGTTGGGTGTCCTTTGATCGATCTGCACTCGCACACCAACGAATCCGACGGCTCCTGTTCGCCCGCGCGCCTGGTCCAAGAGGCGGCCCGGGCGGGCGTTGACGTCCTCGGGATTACCGACCACGATACCTTCGCCGGTTACGACCAGGCGCTGCCCGAGGCCCGTGCCCGGGGCGTCGAACTGGTATGCGGCATCGAGCTTTCCACCAAGCTGCACGACCACTCGGTCCACCTGCTGGGGTATTTTCTGGGGAACGGCGGGCTGCGCCGCTTCCGCGATTGGGTGTTGGAGATGCAGGCCTCGCGGCGCGAGCGCAACGTGCGGCTGGCCGCGCGGCTGCAAGAACTGGGATTCGACATTACGGTGGAGGAAGCGCAAGCTCGCGGGCGCGGAATGACCGGGCGGCCGCACTTTGCCGAGATCATGGTGGAGAAGGGGTACGCCGCCAATTACCGGCAGGCGTTTGACGATTACCTGGACGAATCCGCCAAGGGATACGTCTACCGGCACGAGCCCCAGTTCGCCGAGGCCGTGGCGCGGATTCTGAAGGCCGGGGGGATTGCCTCGCTGGCGCATCCGGTGCGCGTGAAGGGCGACGTGGCGGCCATGATGCCGGAGTTGTGCGACGCCGGGTTGAACGCCATCGAGGCCTACCATAGCGATCATGGGGCCGCGGAAACGAAGCTGTATCTCCGGCTGGCGAAGCGGTACGGGCTGATGGTGACGGGCGGCTCGGATTTCCACGGCACGCCCAAACCCGATGTGCGGCTAGGCACGGGCTGCGCCGGGAATTTGCATCTTCCCGGCGATCTGCTGGAGAAGTTGAGGGAAGGCAAGCCTCACCCTTCTCTGACGTAGGCCAGCGCGATCGCTTTGCCGAAGTGCGGGGAATAGACCGACGAGGTGACCTCGGCCTCCTTGCCGTCCACCATTAGCCTCGCGCCGGGCACGGCCGGTTCCAATCCCTCGATTTCCAGGCGCACCAGTTTCTTGTTCACGTGGCCTTGCGTGCGGATGCGTTCCACGATCTCCTGGCCCACGTAACAGCCTTTCGTGAAACTCACGGCGTGCATCTGCTGCGTTTCCTGCGGCAGCGATGTCTCCCGGATGTCTTCTCCATAACGCGGCTTTCCGTTTTCGATGCGGACCACGCGGGCGTCTTCGGAGGTGGCGGGGCGCGCGCCGGCGGCTTCGAGTTGCCCCACGATTTTCGTCATTTCCCCGGCCGCGCAGTAGATGCGGTAGCCGGGCTGTCCGGTCAGGCTGAAGGGGGCTTTGGTGCAGCCGTCGGGCGGCTGAAGGGACTCCGCGAGCGGGCCTTCCACGCCAATGGCCGCCGTTTGGCTGGTGACGTCTTCCAACTCCACCTGGTCGGAGATAATGTAGCGGCGAATGAGATTGAGGACTCTTTCGCGGAGGTCGGGCTCGGTATCGATCAGGAAGTGGTCTGCGAAACACAACAGATAAAGGTCGGCCTGGATGCGGCCCTGCGGGTTCAGCAGGAACGCATAGCAGCCGGCGCCCGGCGTCATCTTCTTGACATCGTTGCTGGTGAGGTTGTGCAGCAGGCGCACACGGTCGCGGCCGCGCGCCGTTATGCGGCCGCGGGCGGAAAGATCCAGCCACGCGGCGCCGGCGCGGAGTGCTTCGTAACCCTCGCTCATGCTTTCAGTTTAGTAGATGTGCCTCAGGTAAGCCGCAATGGCGATAATGACCAGGCCGGAGGTTGCCACGCCGGTCATCATCCGGGCGCGGCGCGAGTTGCCGGGCCGCACGATCAGCAGCGCGAGGGCGAACGCGTGCGCCGCCAGCAGCAGCTTGATGGCGAGCAGCACCTGGTAGGTCGGCCTGTGGCCGGGATGTGTGAGGATGTTGTACACACCCGAAACGACTAACCCGCAAATGGCGGCCAGAACGAATGGACGAAAAGCCGCGGCGGCTCTATCGCCCAGCGCTTCGCGCTCGTCCGGAGCCAGCGCCGCGCTCGCGGGCACCATCACTAGCCGCCCGTACAGAATTCCGCCAATCAGCATCGCCATGGAAGAGAAGTGCAACCACCGCATGAACACGCCAAGCATGTCACCCATACCGAGAGTATACAATCGGCGTATGATCCACGAAATCCTCCCGGTGGGAATGTTGCAATGCAACTGCTCGATCTTCGGCGATGAACAAAGCCGGGAAGCCCTGGTGGTGGACCCGGGGGACGACATCGCGCGCATCCTGGAAGTTGTCAAGAGGCACGGGCTCACGGTGAAGGCCATCGTGATTACGCACGCCCACATCGATCACATCGGCGGCGCGCAAA
>JBAWDI010000976.1:0-6278 GCA_049590695.1 Bryobacteraceae bacterium | reverse complement strand
AGAATGGGCCGAGCCTGGGCAGTGGCATCGGCGAAGCCTATAGCCATCCCCTGCAAACCGTCCGGGAAGACTTCGGCACCACCCGGCTGGACCACAATTTCTCGGACAAGGACACCCTGTTCGGCGTGTACACGGTTGACGACAGCCAGGACCACACGCCCTCGGCGAATCCGCTCAGCCTGGTGTTCGAAGCGCTGCGCGAGCAGGTGGGAAGCGCGCAGGAAACGCACGTCTTCTCAGCCAGCGCGCTCAACACCGCGCGCGTGGGCTATTCGCGCGCGTCATACTACTTCTCGGGGCAGACGCCGGTAGACGTTGCCGGCGGGGTGGAAGGCGCTCCCAGCGGGGCGGTGGTGATTGGCGGCGGAACCGCGCTGAACGGCGCCTCCCAGATCACCGCGGCGGGGACCAATGCGGGCAGCAATCTCTCGGCCGTCCGCAACCTGTTCACCTATGAGGACCGCGTGAGCCTGACGCGCGGGATTCATCACCTGGAAGCCGGGGTCTGGGTTCAGCGCATTCAGAACAACGACAACCTGGCTCAGAACCAGTACGGGCAGGCATCGTTCGGCAGCCTGACGAGTTTCCTCCAAGGCGCGGCCGGCACATTTACGGTGGCTCCGGCGTCGACGCCGCTGGGCTGGCGTTCGCTCGAAGCGGCGGAATATGTTCAGGACTCGATGCGGCTGGGGAGACGCCTGGAAGTCTCGCTGGGATTCCGCGTGGAACACTCCAACGGAATGCACGAAGCCCACGGCCGCGCCTCGAACTACGGATTCGATGCCAATGGCATCATTCAAACACAGCCGGCGGTGGGCGATTCGGTCTTCACGGTGAATCACGGAAAGTTTTTGCCGGAGCCGCGCGCGGGGCTCGCCTGGGACCCGATCGGCCGCGGCAAAACGGTGCTCCATGCCGGATTTGGCATCTATCGCGCGCAGTTGGATTCGTTGAGCTACCGCCTGGACCAGAACGGCCCGTTCAACACCACGGTGACGCTGAAGAACGTTTCGTTGAACGACCTCGCCATCGTGCCGGGCGCCGCACCGCCCGCGGGCAGCTTGGTTTCGCCGAGCGGCATTCAACCCGATGCCAGAATACCCACGGTGGAATCCTACACCTTCAAGGTGGAACAGGAACTGGCGCCGTCGTGGAGCGTCAGCGCCGGGTACACGGGTTCGCGCGGATACCATGAGATTGTCTCCATCGACGCGAATCTGGCGCCGGCGGCGATCTGCCCGGCATCGTCATGCCCGGCCGGCTTGCCGGCGGGCGCCCTCTACATCGCACCCGGCACACCACTCGAGAATCCCAATGTGGCCAATACCACCACGTGGTGGTCGAGCGGGCACAGCAACTACAACGCCCTCCAGGTAGACGTGAGCCACCGCCTGGCGCGCGGCTTCCAGATCCGCGGCGCGTACACGCTGTCGAAAAGCCTGGATGACGGCACGGCGTGGAACAGCAGCGTGGGCGCCAACGCTCCAGGCTTCGTGATGTATCCGCCGAATACGCGGCTCGACTGGGGACCGTCGACTTACGACGTGCGGCAGGCGCTGGTGATTCACGGCTCGTGGGAACTGCTGGCTGGGCGCGGCCACGGCGCTGCGAACAAACTCCTCGGCGGCTGGACCCTGAGCGGGATTGCGACGGTTCAATCGGGCTTTCCGTTCACGCCGCAATTGGGTTACAACCCATCCAACGACGGCGACAGCCGCAACCCCGTCCGGCCATCATGGAACCCCGCGTTCCAGGGGCTGGTGATCGAGGGCAACCCAAACCAGTATTTCAACCCGGCCGCGTTCGTGGCGCCGGTTAGCGGCACGTACGGCAATGTCGGGCGGGACACGCTCACTGGGCCGGGAACCCGCACCGTCGATCTGTCGGCGGTGAAGATCGCGCCGATTACCGAAAAGCTCAGCTTGCAGTTCCGGGCCGAGGTTTTCAACGTGGGGAATCACGCCAACTTCGCGACGCCCAACACGGTGGTTTTCTCGTCGGCATCGGCCGCTCCTTCGGCGACGGCAGGGTTGATTACGGGCACCTCCACCGCATCGCGGCAGATTCAGTTTGGGCTGAAAGCGCTGTGGTAAGGTTCAGTCACGAAACAACTGTGCCCGCCGCTCACGACTGCAACACCACCTCGGTGGACGCATCGTGGTGGCGGGTCCGCTTCTTCCCGAGGCTGCGGAAACGCTCCATGTAAATGTAAAACACCGGCGTGATGTAAAGCGTCAGCGTTTGCGAAACCACCAGGCCGCCGACCACGGCCAGGCCCAGCGGGCGGCGCGCTTCGCCGCCGGCGCCGAAACCGAGGGCAATGGGGAAGGTGCCCATGAGCGCGGCCATGGTGGTCATCATGATGGGCCGGAAGCGCACCAGACAGGCTTCGTAGATGGCTTCGGCCGGCGGGATGCCCTGGGTACGCTGGATTTCCAGCGCGAAGTCGATCATCATGATGGCGTTCTTCTTGACGATCCCAATCAGCATGATAATGCCCACGAACGAGTAGATGTTGAGCTCATTGTGGAAGATCAGGAGCGTGGCCAGGGCGCCCAGGCCGGCCGAGGGCAGGCCGGAGAGAATGGTGAGGGGGTGGATGAAACTCTCGTACAGAATCCCCAGTACCATGTAGATCACCAGAATGGCCATGACCAGCAACACTCCCATGCCGCGCAGCGAAGACTGGTATGCCGCGGCCGTCCCTTGAAAACTGGTGCGGATGGAGGCCGGCAGGGTGTCGCGCGCCAGTTCCTCGATGCGCCCGACGGCGTCGCCCAGCGAAACTCCGGGCAGCAGGTTGAACGAGATGGTGACCGCCGGCAACTGGCCGAGATGCGCGATCGTGAGCGCAGTGGTTTCCGTGCGCAGATTGGCTACCGAGTCGAGCGCCACCAGTTTCCCGGTGTTGGAGCGAATGTAGAGCAGGGGCAGGCGAGTGGGGTCGCGCTGGTATGCCGGCAGCAGCTCCATGATCACGTAGTAGGTGTTGGTGGGCATGTAGATATTGGAGATTTCGCGCGCGCCATACGCGTCGTACAGAGCGTCCTCGATCTGGCCGGCGGTAACGCCGAGCGCGGAGGCGCGGTCGCGGTTGATATCCACTGTGATCTGGGGGCTGGAAATCTGGAGGTCGCTGTTCACGTCGGTGAGGCCCGGCACGGTCGCGACGCGTTTCTCGAAAGCGTCGGCGGAACGGTACAGCTCGTCGATGTTGGTTCCTTGCAGGGTGTACTGATAGAGGCTCCGGCTGACAAACCCGCCGATGCGCACCAGCGGCGGATTCTGAAGATAGGTTCGAATGCCGGGAAGGGCGTTCAGCTTGGGCCGCAATCTCTCGATAATCTGCTCGGGCGTGGATCGCCGCACGCTGCGAGGCCGCAAGCGCATGGTGAACCGCCCCTGGTTGGCGGAGGTGCTGCCGCCGCCCTGCCCGACGCTCGAGGCAAAGGCCTCGATATCGGGATCGGCCTGAATCACGGCAGCCACCTCCTTCTGCCGCATGACCATGCCATCGAACGAGATGTCCTGGGGCGCTTCGGTGGTCCCGCTCAGTTGCCCGGTGTCCTGATTGGGAATGAAGCCCTTGGGAACCAGCCCATACAGATAGATGGTGGCCGCCAGGGTCCCTGCGGCTGTCAGCATGGTGAGGAAGCGGTGGCGGATGACCCCGCGAAGAGTCCAGCCGTAGAGGTCGCGCATCCCGTCGAACACCTTTTCGGAGGAGCGCTGGAAGGCGTTCTGCCGCGCCCCCACGGGCTTGAGGAACCGGCTGCACAGCATGGGGGTGAGGCTGAGCGAGACCACGCCGGAGATGACGATGGCCGACATGATGACGACCGCGAATTCATGGAACAGCCTGCCCATGATGCCGCTCATGAATAGCACGGGGATAAAGACCGCGGCCAGCGAGAGGGTCATCGAAAGAATGGTGAAACCGATCTCGCGGCCTCCCTCGAAGGCGGCCTGCATGCGCGACTTTCCCATCTCCATGTGGCGGACGATGTTCTCGAGGATCACGATGGCGTCGTCCACCACGAAACCCACCGAAAGCGTCAGCGCCATGAGCGAAAGGTTATCGAGCGTGTAGCCCGCCAGCGCCATGACGGCGAACGTGCCGATGACGGACATGGGCAGCGCGAGCGAGGGGATCACGGTGGCGGAGACGTTCCGCAGGAAGAGAAAGATCACCATGATCACCAGCGCAATCGTCAGAACCAGGGTGAATTTCACATCGTTGACGGATTCGCGAACGGCTTGCGCCCGGTCATAGAGAACCTCCAGCTTCACCGAGGGCGGCATCTGCTCGCGGAAGCTGGGGAGCAGCGCCTTGATGGCGTCCACCACCTCGACGGTATTGCTGCCGGGCTGGCGTTGCACGATCAGGTAGATGGTGCGCGTGTCGTTGTACCAGGCCGCGACCTTGTCGTTCTCCACGCTGTCGATCACCCGCCCCAACTGCTCGAGGCGAACCGGAGAGCCGTTGCGGTAAGCCACGATGAGGGGGCGATACTGGGGGGCGGTATCGAGCTGCCCGGTGGCTTGAACGGTAAAAGCCTGCCTGGGTCCCCAGAGAGTGCCGGAGGGCAAGTTGGCGTTGTTCGAGCTGAGCGCGGACTCGACATCGTCGATGCCGATGTTGCGGGCGGCCATGAGGCTGGGATCGAGCTGCACCCGCACGGCGAATTTCTGGGCGCCATAGACGAACACCTGCGCCACGCCGTCAATCATGGAGATGCGCTGCGCCATCATGGTCTCGCCATATTCGTCGATCACCGAGAGGGGCAGCGTGGGCGAGCTGAGGGTCAGGTTCAGGATGGGCATGTCCGCCGGATTCACCTTGCGAAACGTCGGGGGCGTAGGCATGCCCACAGGCAGACGGCCCTGGGCCGTAACGATGGCCGCTTGCACGTCCAGCGCGGCGCCATCCAGGTTGCGGTCCAGCTCGAACTGCAGAGTGACGCTGGTGCTGCCGCGCGCGCTGGTGGAGGTCATGGAATCCAGACCCGGAATGGTCGAGAACTGGCGCTCCAGCGGCGTCGCGACCGAAGCGGCCATGGTCTCGGGGCTGGCGCCGGGAAGGCTGGCGCTCACCTGGATGGTGGGGAAGTCCACGTTGGGCAGATCGCTCACAGGCAGCGTGCGGTACCCGGCTACTCCGAACAGGAGAATACCCATCATGACGAGCGTGGTCATGACCGGCCTGCGGATAAAGATCTCGGTAATATTCATCGCTCAGCTTTCAGCATAGCTGCTTGCGCGGATCGCCGCAGGAGGCCGGTTCCGTTACCAAAGCACGCGCACGGGATAGCGCGCGATCCATTCGTCGGGAGTGAGGATGGCGAGGCCGTGCGCAATGGCCTGACAGATCAGCATCCGGTCGAACGGATCGGTATGGAGTTGAGGGAGTTTGGGCAGTTGCAGGACCGCTTCCTCGCTCAGATCCAGGCTGGCGATGCCGTTGGTTTCACGGCGCCTGGGAACGTATTGGGCAGCGGGCTCCGGCAGCGGAAGGCGGCCGGCCACCTGCTTCAAGGCGATCTCCCATGCGGATACGACGCTCAAGTACAGTTCGTTGTCGGGGTCCGCGCACAACCCCCGGACGAGCGGCGATATCCGTGAGAGCCGGGAATTGAGCCACAAGAATGTGCACGTATCGAGAAGCAGTTTCAATCCTCGGCCTCGCCGCTGAAGTATCGCATGATCGCCTCGGGCAGAGGCTCGAAGAACTCGGGGGGGACCTCGAACTTGCCTTCGTCGATACCGAACCTACGTCTATGGTGCGAGGTTTTGGCCCCGATTGGCCGCACTTCGGCTATGGGACGGTTGTGGCGGCAGAGGACGATGGTTTCCCCTGCCTCGACACGGTTGAGGTAGCGCGAAAGATGCGTCTTGGCCTCGTGAACGTTGAGTCTGATCACAAGACCATAATACTAGTTTTAATGTAAACTAACAATATGATCAAGTCCGCGCGGCCTGCGGCGCAGTTTTCCGCCCAACAGGAGCGCGAATTCTACGATGCGCAGTACCGGCAGTTTCTGGAATTGCCGGATGCGGACCTAGTGTGCAACCGGAGAACTTTGGCGGCGGGCCTGGCCGACGCCGCCGACCCGAGCTACGAGCGCCGCGTGGTGTACCGGGCCGCGCTCGAATACCTGCTACGCGAACCGTTCACGGGCCGGACCGTGCTCGATTATGGCTGCGGCACCGGCGATTGGGGCCTCATGCTGGCCGGCGAAGGCGCCGCGGCGACGCTGCTGGATCTTTCGCCGGTAGCC
>JBAWDI010000975.1:0-5693 GCA_049590695.1 Bryobacteraceae bacterium | reverse complement strand
GTGTAGAAAGCGGGGGGGACACTTGTAGCGCTGGCGCGGCTTGCGTAGCGGGGGCTGCCGGCGCGGCTGGCGCCGGGGCCTTGGCGCCCGCCTTCGATGGCCAGGCCGTCAACACTACGGCGGCGGTGATCGCCAGGATGCAAGCGGAGAAGATGGGGGTCAGGGCGCGGCGCGGAGCTTCCGGCCGATCGAGCAGACGACGAATTCGTTGCATGAGATTTCCTCCGGTAGCGGCCGGCGCGGCGTCGCGCGCGGACCAGCGGTTCTGTTCCAAGGCGGCCAACGCAGCGGCGTATTCGCGCGCGTCGCCGTTCGTGGCGACCACCAGATCGTCACAACAGTTTTCGCGCTCGGCGCGGATCAACCCGGAAATCCACCAGACCGCCGGGTGGTAAAACAAGAAACCCTCGACGGACGCCTGTAGCAGGTTGATCAGGTAATCGTAGCGGCGGATGTGCGCCAGCTCGTGCAGCAGGATGGCTTCAATCTGTCCGGCGGGCAGACCCGCGAACAGGCCCACCGGCATCAAGATCGCCGGACGCACGTAGCCGATCACCACCGGCACCTCGGCCAGGCAGGATTCCAGCAGCGTGACCGGCCTGGAGAGCCGTACCCGCGCGCCCAGCCGGTCGAGGCGCTCCCGCCAGACATCGGGCGCCAGACACACTCCCGTTCGCCGCAGACGCCGCGCCGCCATCCAGCTTGCCAGGCTCCGCAAGTGGAAGATCGCAACCCCCAAAATCCAGAATGGGGCCAGCCACGGCAGGAAACCCGCCGCGCTACGTTGCACCAGGCCTTTCGGCTCGTCGAAGCCAGCCGGGAGCAAAGCGCCGCGGGCATTCGCGATGGTGGCGACATGGCTTCCCCGCGGCATCAGGCGCGCGAAAGTGAAACCGAAGCCCGCCAGCATCACGAGCATCGCCAGGCAGGCCGCGGCATACCGGGCGCGGGAAGAACGGAAGGCCCACAGCGCCGCCGCCAGAACCAGCGCCACCACGGCGCCTTCCCACAGCGAGTGAACCAGCGTCCAGCCGATGGCTTGCGCCAGCGGAGTGTGTACCCAGGTTTGGATGAGCGTCACGGCGTCCCCCTTTCGTACTCATCGAGCAGCCTGCGCAGCTCGGCCAGTTCCTTTTTTGAGGTTTTGCGGGCGGAAAGCGCGCCTACCATCAGGCGGGCGGCGGAGCCGTCGAACGCGCGCCGCAGAAAATCGCCGGCGAGATGGCGCTCGGTCCACTCGCGCGGACGCGCGGCTGCATAGACGTGCGCGCGCTGCTTCTCATCGCGGCTGACCAGGCCTTTCGCGGCCATGATCTGCATCTGCTTGAGAACCGTGGTGTACTGCGTGGGCCTGCGGCGGGCGATGGTTTCGTGAACGTCCCGCACCGTCGACGGCCCGCGGCTCCACAGCACGGTCAGCAGTTCAAGCTCGGCGTCGGTGGGTCTGGGCGGGTTATCGGACATATACGACAACCTTACTACGAAGTTCTTCGTATGTCAATACCCCATCTTCTTGTCCACCACGTTCCTGAGCGGTTCGCCCTTGCGGAACCGCTCGAATTGCGCCAGAAAGAACCGCATCGCCTGGTCCAGCCAGTCGGGCGTGTGGTCCGCGCAGTGCGGGGAGAGCAGCAGGTTTTCCAGCTTGTAGAAGGGATGGCCCTGGGGCAGCGGCTCCGTGTCGAAAACATCCAGCGCCGCGCCCTTGATGCGCTGTTCCGAAAGGGCTCCGATTAGCGCGGCTTCCTGGATTACCGGGCCGCGGCCCACATTGATCAACACAGCGTCCGGTTTCATGGCGGCCAACTCCGGCTCGCCGATCAGGCCCAGCGTTTCCGGAGTCAGCGGCGCCGCCACCACCACGTAATCGGAGCGCGAGATCATCTCGATACGCTCCTCCGGCCCATAGATCCGCTCGGCCAGCGGGTCGGCCTCGTGCGCCGGCGGCCGGTGGCGTTTCATGCCCAGCACCCGCATTCCCAGGGCGTGCACGCGGGTGGCCACGGCGCGGCCGATGTCGCCATATCCCACGATCCCCACCGTCTGGCCGCTCGCTTCCACGATGTCGAACTGCTCCCACGCGCCGGCCGCCTGGTTGCGGATCATGCGGCGCAGGTCCTTCGCGAAATAGAGGATCGCGCCCACCACGAATTCGCCCAGCGACTCGCTGTAAATGCCGCTCCCGTTGGTGAGGAGCACGGGGCTTTCCACCAGCTCCGGAAAGAGCAGACCGTCCAGCCCGGCCGAACGCGAGTGCACCCACTCGAGGTTCGGGCACATGCGAAACACCTCGCGCTGCAAGTCGGCCGCGAGCGACCAGTTGAAGATCACGGTGGCGTCCGGCGCCGCTCTCACGAAGGCTTCCGCCGATTCCCCCACGGCGATGCCGGTTTCCGGAGGCAGTTCCTCCAGCATCGCGAGGCGCGGATCGGTGGGGTCCGCCAGCACCAGAAGTGTGATATTGTCCATGAGGAAAACGCTATCACAGTTGCTTCCTTCGCCGCCCCTGCGTCACACTGGAAGTGCCTTTAGTTGCCGGCCATGCCTGAATTCTGCACCTGCGGCGCGCAGTTGCCGCCCGACGCTCTCTTCTGCCACAAGTGCGGAAAGCCGCAGCGGGAACTCGTGGTTCCCGAGACCCACATTCCCGAGCATGCGGAGTTCGCCTTACCACTCGCGCCGGCTGCCGTGAATCCGGGAGCGGCGCCCATGAACTTCCATAATCGCGTGGCCCTGCGGATCGCGCTTCTGGTAGCTGTCGTCGCAACGGTTTTGAGTTTTCTGCCGTACCTGAACTGGTTGGCGGCCGGTTACTTCGCAGTCTTCTTGTACCGCCGCCGGACCGGATGCACCTTAGACTTGGGGTCTGGCGTACGCATGGGTTGGATGACCGGTATCCTGACGTTCATGATCTTCGCGGTTCTAATCACCGGGTTCGTCATTCTCTTGAACGCCTCGGGTAATGCCGAGATGTTTCAGGCGTTGTTAAAGAATGCGACCGATCCCAGGGTTAAGGAGATGCTCCAGGTTTTTCAGAACGGGCCGGAGATCGCGATCCTCCTGGCACAGTTGTTCTTCTTCATCACCTGCCTCAGCATGATCGGCGGCGCGCTCGGCGCCAAACTGGCTGGCCGGGTCAGCCGGCCGCCGGGTGGCGGGAATATCGTTTGACGATGGCGACTCCCGCGAAGATGATGGCCATCGCCAGCGCCTCGCGCCGGCCAAACGGCTCGCGGTAGAACAGCCACCCCAGCGCCACCGCGACCACCGCATTCACGTACGGATAGACGGAAACGATGGCCACGGGCAGCCGGTCCATGGCGTAGACGTACGCGCTGTACCCCACGAGCGACCCGAAACAGACCAGGTACAGCAGCGCTCCCACTCCCCGCGCGCTCCAGTGAACCGGGTGCTCGTGGATAGCCAGGGCGAACGGCGCCAGTATCAGCCCCGCCGCCAGTTGTTGCACCGCGCCGGCGATTACCGAATGCGCTTTCCCCACTTGCCGCCGCTGATAAATGGACCCGAACGACCACCCCGCCAGGCCGACTTGCAGGAGCAGAAATCCATGGAGCACGTTGCGGTCGATGCCATGCGCACCCACGTCCGGGGTGAACAGGAGCGATGCGCCCGCCAGGCCGATCGCCATGCCACCGATGGTGGGCGCGTGCAGCCGCTCCCCGCCTGGCAGCAGCGCCTCGAATCCCACCATCCAGAACGGCTGGGTGGTGATGATCAAACCCGCCATCCCGCTCGGAATCAGCAATTCGGTGAACGTCAGGGCGCCGTTGCCCACTCCCAGAGTGAAAAGCCCGCTGAAACAGGCCGCCGCCAGTTCCCGCCCCCGCGGCACGTAGATGCCGCGCGCCCACGCGAACAGCAGCAGGATCGCACCGGAAATTATGTAGCGCACCGACACCAGCATGAGCGGCGGAAACGACTCCAGGGACATGCGGATGCCCAGGTACGTGGTCCCCCAGAAGAAGCACACTGCGCCAAGCGCGAGATACGCCGTGAAGAGAGGATGCCGCGGCAACCCTACAGGGTAACACCGCCGCGTGCCGGCGCCGGCGCATAATGCTACTCTGAAGCCCGTGAACATGACGATCCGTAGTACCCTATGCTGCCTTTTCGTGTGCTGTCTCGGTTGGCTGGCGGTCCCGGCCGAAGCTCAGCCGGACCCGGGTGTCGCTCATTTGCGGAAGCAAGGCACCGCCACCCAGATGATCGTCGACGGCAAGCCGTTTCTGATGCTGGCGGGAGAACTGCGTAACTCCACTACCTCCAGTCTCGAATTCATGAAGCCGGTCTGGTCGAAACTGGTCGCTCTGCATCTCAACACGGTTCTGGCCCCCGTCCAGTGGGAGTTAATGGAACCTAAGCCGGGCCAGTTCGATTTCACCCTGGTGGACGCCCAGATCCAGGCGGCGCAAAGCCATAATCTGCGCCTCGCGTTCCTGTGGTTCGGAAGCTGGAAGAACGGCGAGTCCAGCTATCCTCCGGCCTGGGTCAAGACCAACCTCGACCGGTTCCCCCGAGCGCAGACCAAAGATGGCAAGGATACGGCGACCCTGTCCACATTCAGCGCGGCGAACCTCGATGCCGATAGCCGCGCCTTTGCCGCCCTCATGCGGCATGTCAAGGAAACCGACTCGCATCACCGGGTCATCATGATCCAGGTGGAGAACGAGGTGGGCCTTCTGGGCGACTCGCGGGACAGAAGCGCAGCGGCGAACAAGGCGTTCGCGGAACCTGTGCCACGAGAGTTGCTGGACTATATGAGCAGCCACAAGGACACTCTGTATCCGGAGTTCCGCAAGGCGTGGGAGGCAGCCGGGGCCAAGACATCCGGGACCTGGGAAGAGGTCTTCGGCAAAGCCGCCTACACGGATGAGATCTTCATGGCCTGGAACTATGCGCGCTACGCCGGCCGGGTGGCGGCCGCCGGCAAGGCCGAATACCCGGTGCCCATGTACGTGAACACCTGGTGCTCCATGGGGGACCGGCCGCCGGGAACATATCCGAGCGGCGGCCCGCTACCTCACGTGGCGGACGTGTGGAAAGTGGGCGCGCCGGCCATCGACTTCCGCTCGCCCGACCTTCACTCCCTGAATTTCTCCGATTGGGTCAACTGGTACCACCACACACCGGACTTTCCCTTGTTCATCCCGGAGGCCTTTCACGCCACGGGCCACTACAACATCTTCTACGTCATGGGGCAGCACGATGCCATCGGTTTCAGCCCCTTTGCCATCGACGAGCTTTTTTTCACCATGGAACCCGGCATGATGGGGGAACTCGAGCGCCGGTTCAGCCCCAATTCGGTCGACGATCTGCTGTTCACGGGTCCTTTCAGGACCAGGATCGAACTGGCGGACCTGCCGCTGGCGCGAAGCTACGACACCATCGCCCAGCTCACGCCCCTGATTCTCGAAAATCAGGGAAAGGGCACGATGGCCGGCGCAGTGGCGATCGCGGGCGAACCGCCGCAGAAGATCCCGCTGGGCAACTATGTACTGACGGTGAGCTACGTCAGCAGCCACGCCGACCCCGTGCCGGTACCGCCCGGGACGCCCGCGCCCGCACCCGCGCCATACCGCATCCCGGATCGCGCCGGCGCGCTCTTCATTGCGGTAGGACCGGATGAGTACATCGCGGCCTCCAGCGGACCGGTGACCGTCAGGTTTTCTCCG
>JBAWDI010000974.1:0-5182 GCA_049590695.1 Bryobacteraceae bacterium | reverse complement strand
TAAAGCATGCCCCACCAGGTGGGGCATGCTTTAGCTTGCCCATGGCCCGCTTGCGGGCGATCTTTTCACGACGGCTGTAGGTTGACATGCGTCAGTCTCCCGCCTGCATGACGGGGGACAAGGCCCGGGGAGATTTCCAGGCATTCCACCGTTCCACGATCGCCGCCATATAGGTATAAACCACCGGAGTGAGATACAGGGTCATCAACTGCGAAAAGGCCAGGCCGCCCACCACGGCCATGCCCAGGGGCCGGCGCGTCTCGCCGCCCGCGCCGTAGCCCAGCGCGATGGGCAGGCCGCCCAGCAGCGCCGACATGGTGGTCATCATGATGGGGCGGAAGCGGATTATGCAGCCCTGGTAGATGGCCTCCAGGTGCGGCATGCCTTCTTTCCTCTCGGCATCGAGGGCGAAGTTGACCTGCATGATGGCGTTCTTCTTCACGATGCCGATGAGAATGATGAGGCCGACAAACGAATAGATGCTCAGATCGATTTTGAATAGCAGCAGGGTGAGCAGCGCGCCGAAGCCGGCCGAAGGCAATCCCGAGAGGATGGTGATGGGGTGGACGTAACTCTCGTACAACATGCCGAGCACGATGTAGACCACGGCGATGGCCACGATGAGCAGAATCCCCATATTCTTCATGGAATCCTGGAAGACCTTGGCGGTGCCCTGAAAGGCGCCGGTAATGTTGGCGGGCAGAGTGGCTTTGGCCGCGTCCTCGATCTCGGAAGTGGCCTGCCCGAGGGAAGTGCCCGGCCGCAGGCTGAAGGAGATGGTGACGGAGGGCAGTTGGCCGGAGTGCGGGATACTCTGGGGTCCGGCGTTTTCCTCCAGCCGCGCCACGGCGCTGAGCGGCACCATCTGCCCGGTGTCCGATTTGAGATAGATCATCTTCAACCCGTCGGTGTGCTGCTGAAACTGCGGGAGCATTTCGAGCAATACCTCGTACTGGTTGGTGGGGGAATAGATGGTGGTGGAATACTCCGGGCCGAAGGCGTCGTAGAGCGTCGCGGAAACCTCGTTCCAGTTCAGGTTCAAGGCGGCGGCGCGGTCGCGATCGAGGACTATGTTGACCTGCGGGTTCTTGATCTGCAGGTCGCTGTTGACTTCCAGCAGTCCCGGCAGGCGGGAGACAATGCGCTCCAGTTTGGGGGCTTCCGCGTATAGTTGTTGAGTGTCCGGCCCATACAGCGTGTAATCGTAGCTGCTCTTGGACATGCGGCCTCCCACGCGAATGGCCTGGGGAACCGTCAAGTAGACGCGCAGTCCGGGGATGTTGGAGACCTTGGGGCGAAGCCGGTTCACGACGTCGTTCACGGTGGCCACGCGCTGACGGCGCGGCTTCAGGTTAATCATCAGCCGGCCGGTGTTGGAGGATCCGCCAAAGCCCCCGCCGGTACTGGAGTAGAAACTCTCGACGTCCGGGTCTCGCACGACGATCTCATCCAACCGCTTTTGGTATCTGACCATCTGGTAATAGGAAGTGCCCTGGGCGGCTTCGGTTTGGATGTTGAAGGTGTCGTTATCGGTATCCGGGATGAATCCCTTGGGCACCGCAACATACAGCCAGCCGGTGATTCCAAGAACCACGAAGAACATGCCGAGCATGACTGGCCGGTGCCCCAGCACCCAGCGGAGACTGGTGCTGTAGGAACTCAGCATTCCCTGAAACACACGCTCGAGGGCGCGGTAGAGCAATCCGTGGCCCGAGGGTTTCACTTCCCGCAGAAAGCGGCTGCACAGCATGGGAGTCAGGCTGATGGAGACCATGCCGGAAATCAGGATGGCGGTGCAGATGGTCACGGCGAACTCGCGGAACAGGCGGCCCAGAATGCCCGACATGAAGAGGATCGGAATGAAGACCGCGGCCAGCGAGAGCGTCATCGAGACAATGGTGAAGCCAATCTCCTTCGACCCCGTGAGCGCCGCGGTGTACGGCTTTTCTCCGTGCTCGATGTGGCGGACGATGTTCTCCAACATGACGATGGCGTCGTCCACCACGAAGCCGATGGAGAGGATGAGCGCCATCATGGAGATATTGTTCATGCTGAAATTCAGCAGGTACATGACCGAGAAGGTGCCCACGATAGAGAACGGCAGCGCCATGGCGGGAATCATGGTGGCGGAGAAATTGCGCAGGAACAGGAAGATCACCAGGATGACGAGGGCGAGGGTGGCAGCCATGGTGAACTGGATATCGTGAAACGCTTCGCGAATGTTCTTGGAGCGGTCGCCGCGGATTCCCAGGTGCACGGTGGGGGGCATCTCGGCCTCGAAGGTGGGAATCAGGGCGCGTATTCGGTCGACCACCTCGATGGTATTGGTGCCCGGCTGGCGCATCACCGACAGGCTGATGCCACGGGTGCCCTCGGTGCCATACTCGCCGCCGTAGATGAGGGAAATCTGCTTGTCGTCCTGCACGCTATCGATGACGTTGGCTACGTCGCGCAGGCGGACCGGGGCGCCGTTCCGGTAGGCCACGATCATGGGCCGGTACTGAGAAGCCCGCATGAGCTGGCCGTTGACCTGGACATTGTAGGCCGTGTGGGCGCCGTAGAGCGTGCCGGTGGGAATATTGACGTTCCAGTTTTGCAGGGCGGCGTCGATTTCGTTCAAGCCGATCTGGCGGGCGGCCAACTTATTGGGATCCACCTGCACCCGAACCGCGTACTTGGCGGAGCCGAACACCTGCACCTGGGCCACGCCGGAGACCATGGAAATGCGCTGCGCCACGAGGGTTTCGGCGTATTCGTCCAGGTCGGAGAGCCGCATGGAGGGCGAGGTCAGGAAGAGGAAGATGATGGGCGAATCCCCCGGGTTCACTTTACGGAACGAGGGCGGCGTGGGCATGCCGGGGGGCAGCAGGGGCATAGCCTCGGCAATGGCCGTCTCCACATCGACGGTGGCCCCGTCGATGTCCCGGTCAAGAGTGAACTGGAGGGTGATCTGGGTGGATCCCATCGAGCTGCTGGAGATCATGGAATCCAGGCCGGCGATCATGGTGAACTGGCGTTCCAGCGGCGTGGCCACGGCGGAGGCCATGGTATCGGCATTGGCGCCGGGAAGGTTGGCTGAAACGGTGAGGGTGGGATAATCGACCTGGGGCAGATCGCTGACCGGCAGGGCGCGATAGGCGATGACGCCGAACATGGCGATACCCGCCATGATCAGACTGGTCGCAATCGGCCGGCGAATGAAGTTTTCGGAAATGTTCACGCCGGGCCCTCTTCTAGCTTCGCGACCGTCCCCCGGGTCCCCCCCTGCCGTCGCGGACGACAACCCGGCTGCCAGGGGCCAACCGCAACTGGCCCTCCGTGACCACGGTCTCGCCTAGCCGGAGACCTTGGTCCACCACCATATCCTGATCCACGCGGGCGCCCGTGGTGACGGGCCGCATCTCGACTGTCCGATCCTGCTTCACTACGTAAACAAACGAACCGTTCTGGCCGGTCTGGACGGCCTGGTTCGGA
The DNA here is from genome assembly GCA_049590695.1 of Bryobacteraceae bacterium. Classification (GTDB taxonomy): domain Bacteria; phylum Acidobacteriota; class Terriglobia; order Bryobacterales; family Bryobacteraceae; genus Fen-178. The sequence continues at coordinate 1,708 of JBAWDI010000974.1, read as the reverse complement.
ACCACGATGGCGTTTGGCTGGATGGTGAGCCGTAGGGTGACGCGCACAAACTGCCCGGGCCACAGCTTGTGATCGGAGTTTGCGAACGTGCCCTTCAGCTTGATGGTGCCGGTGGTCATGTCCACCGCGTTGTCGATGAACGTGAGCACCCCGGACTCCTCGTCGCCGGGGTTGTCCTGAGGCCCCGCGCGGACGTTGAGTTTCCGCTCTGCCATGTAGCGCTTGATGGCCGGCAATTGATCTTCGGGGACCGCGAAGGTGACGTAAATGGGCTCGAGCTGATTGATGGTGACCAGTTCCTGGCTGTTGGCCATCACCACGTTGCCCTGCTTGACGCTGAGGTTGCCGGTGCGGCCGTCGATGGGCGACCGGATGCTGGTAAAGCCGAGCTGGACGCGCGCATTATCGATGGCCGCCCTGCTGGCCCCGATGTTGGCGGTCGCGCTTTCAATGGCCGCCTGGTCCGCGGCCAACGCCTGGCTGGAGGCATCGGCGGCCGCGCGCAACTGTTCGGACTGGTCCTTGGAGACCACGCCGCCCTGGAACAACTCGGCATAGCGGGTGGCGTTCGCCTGAGTGTATTTGTTCTGCGCCGTATCGCGCGCCAGGTTGGCCTTGGCCTGGCCCAGCGCAGCCTGATTCTGCGCCAGGTTGGCGGTGGCCTGGTCCAACGCGGCTTGGAACGGCCGCGGATCGATGGTGAACAGCAGGTCGCCGGTCTTGACGTAGTCTCCTTCGTGGAAGTAGACATTGGTCAACTGGCCGCCGACCTGCGCCTTCACAGAGATCGTGGAGTAGGCTTCCACATTGCCGATGACCTGGATCTCGACCGGGACGTCCTTCTGGGAGGCCGTGGCTACGGTGACGGGCACATCGCCGGCCGCGCCTCCCCGCCTGCCGCCCTTTCCACCGGGAGCGCCGCCGGGAGCGCCGGAGGTGGATGCGCCGCCGTTCGAGCAACCGTATAAGAACAGGAGTGACACTCCGATAACGCTAAGATTCCGAAGCACTTGCGAGAATCTTCCAGGCCCGGGGCACGCATGGGCTACATGTATCGACATAATTCGATCTTGTACCTTAGAAGGGGCGATAAACCTCATATTAATGTTACCCCAATCCGCCCACAATGGCCCTTCCGACGCATATTTTGGAACTTTTGAGAGACTGGGCCGTCGCGGTGTATCGCCGGCGCGGGTGCAGGCCGGGAACCAGTACTTGCCGCTGGTTGCCTACAACTCCGGCAAAATGGGAACGCCGGTCAATCGGCCTTGGTCCGATCGGCGCCCCGGCATCGGTCATTGTTAGTGAAGAGGTCCCGCACGGAACTCCGGGTGAGCTTTACTTGTTTAGCGTCCGCTCGACTGACCCAGAAGGCGAATGCCTTCAGATGCGCCCAGAGATCCCGCTTGACCGGGGTATTGTTCGCGCGAGTGACCCAGATGTGCTTGTCATCATAGCCGATGGGCACGGTCTGGCCGGGCGCGGTCCAGGGTGCCCATGCGGGGTGGACGCCCGTCAAGTAATTCTTCGAATTGTCCCGCCAGTTCAAAACCGGAGTCCTTTGAAAGCCGACCAGGATCGTATTGTTCGCCGCGAAGCAGTAATAATAGTCGCTCGGACCGAAGAAGCAATTGGCGCAAAGAAACTCAGCGCGATCGAGCAACTGCGCCTGCGCCTGCTGCCGGCCGGCTGCCGCTCCGGCAGAGAC
>JBAWDI010000973.1:0-5809 GCA_049590695.1 Bryobacteraceae bacterium | reverse complement strand
GGCGCCCACCCAGTTGACCAGCGGGGTGAGGGCCAGCAGCAGCGCGGCCACCAGGATGGGCGGATATCCGCGGCGCCGGGCGGCCAAGCAGAGGGCCAGCAGAACCAGCGGCATCAGCGCCAGAGCGGTGTTGTGCGGGCCTTCGCCATATTTGGCCAGCACCTGGACCCGCCAGGGAAGCTGCACGATGCCGCGGTCCTGCTCCACGGCGGGGAAGAGTCCGTAGGAGGGCGAGAGGAAGGAATACGCCAGTGCGGCGGCCAGCGACCAGCGGCGGCTGCCGGTGAAGTACAGCGCGAAGACGAACGCGGTCACCGGGCCGAGGCAGGTCATGGCCGAGACGATGACGCGGTAGAGGAAGGCCAGCGGGACGTGCGGCAAAAGGTGCGCCAGGAATGCGGTGAGGTAGGGAAGCGCGGGCACATAGAGGAAGCGCGTGGGGATGCCGCAGTACTGGAACGGGTCCCATCCCCAGGGGTTGGGATGCGCGGAAATGAAGCGGGCGATGGCAACGTAACCGGCTTCGATGGAGCCGCGGAAGGGCAGCTCGCCGGGCATGAAGAGCGGCGCGTTGAGGCACACGTTGAGCAGGAAGATGGCCAGCGCCAGCAAGGGCGTGGCCGGGCGTTTCACAGGAGGCACCTCCGAACAAGCACACCGGCGGCAAGACCGCCGGCGCCACTGAGGATACAGAGCAAGCTCAACACTCGAAGGATCGTCATCTCCGTTCCACCGTCGTAGGCCAGATCGACGACACACGGGCCGTCGCAACGGGGATCGACGATCATCAGTCCAAGAGGATCGCCCCACACCCGCCTCGCCTGTCCGTTGACGCGGGCGCTCCAGCCTCGATGATAGGCGACCTGAACGGCGATGAGGTAACCGGGTCGAAGATCGGCGGCGATGCGCGCGTGGCGGGTTCCCAGCCATTGGAAAGTGGCTAGGGGAAGGCCGGGGTCTTCGAGCGCCGCCAGAAAGGGCTGTAACTCCGCTGGCCGGCCGGCGTCCGGGGGGAATCGCCGAGCCAGGTCGGCCTGGAACACCACGTGGGCCAGAGAGCGGGAACGGCGTGGTACGGCGTATATGGTGACATCGTTCTCGCGCCACAGCACCGGCAGCACTCCATCGAATTTCCGCGGGTAGATGAAGTCCTTGAACTGCTCCTCGCTCTCCGGTCCGCTCACGATCACGGCGTCGCAGCCGTAGATGCGCAGCCAGTCGCGCGCCACGGCGCCATCGGGGCCGGTCAGAATTTGGTAGCGCACCGCCGGCCCGACGCGTTGGATGTCTCCCTGGTCGATTCCGCCGCTGAGCTGGGCCACATCGGTGAATGCGTTGAACCAGAAAGCGATGGAACCGGGGGCATACACGCGCGCGCCGGCCAGGTGCCCGTCCGCCCAGTGAGCGGTGCGCCACTCGATGGTTCGGTGGATGTCGATGGCTTTCACCGCAGGGAGGGTCACTTCACGCAAGTCCAAAGTGTACGGCACGCAGGCAAAGGCCAGCGCGGAACCCAGCACCAGGCGCAGGCGCGGGGGCAGGAAACGCGACAGCCGCTCTCCCACGGCCGCGCCCAGCAGACAGATGGCGAGGTCGAACTCGAGTTGATAACGCGAAGGCTGCGGCATCACCGCTATGTGCCACCAGTACCACGGGATCACCATACCGGTGAAGCTGGCGGCCAGGAGCACGGCGAATCGGATTTCGAGCGGCGCGCGCGCGCGGCCTAGCGCCCATACCAGCGCGGCCAGGGCCAGCGCAAAAAGCGCGGCGTACAGCCAATGGTTCGGGGTGATGAACTGCCCGCCAAGGAGCTGGGCATTGACGGCGATCACCGCGATGGTGGAGGGCGGTATCCAGGGAGAGGCCAGCAGGTAGGCGTACCCGCCAGCGCCAGCCGCACGCAGCCATCCGCGTCCGCGGGCCAGCAGGTAACAGAGGGCGAAGACGGCCAGGGCGAATCCGCCGATCCAGTCACAGAGCACGGTCGCGGCCAGCGCGGCTGAGCAGAGGAGCCAGCGCCACACGCCCCCCTTGCGCACCGCAGCGTCCAGACAGATCAGTGCCGCCAGCAGGAGTGTCATCGAGACGATGTGGGGGCCTTCGCCGTATTCGAGCAGCACCTGGAGGCGGCGAACGCCGTGGAACAGGTGTTCGGCGTCGTGATGCACCTCGGGGATCAGAAAGTAGGAGGGCGAGAAGAGCGACCAGGCCAGCCCCGCGAACAAAGCCTGCGTGCGGCTACCCGACAGGCGATGAACCAGCCAAAACAGCGCCACTGGCCCGAGACAGTAGAAAGCCGCCGTGAGGGCGTGATACGCGAGGCTGGGCGTAATGCGCGCCACCGCCGCCAGCGCGGCCACGCTCATAGGAAGCAGCGGCGTGTAGGCGGTCTGATAGGGAGTGCCGGTGTACCAGAGGGGGAACCATTGGAGGTCGGGGAAATGATCGAGGGTGTAACGGGCGAGGCTGATGTAGGCCGCTTCGATGGACCCCATCTGGTCCGTGTATTCCACCTGGAATAGCGGCGTCACGAGGGCCACATTGACCAGCGCCACGGCGAAAGCAGCGGCTAGAGTGAGTAAGGACTGCCGGCGCATCAGGGGGACTCCGGGCCGAGTGCCACTCGGCCGCAGATTAACAATCTGCCCCACAGAACGGCGAGGATCAGCAGGGAGATTCCAGTGAGCACCCAACCCACCCGGTTCTCGGTGGGCATTACGAAAGCCAGGCGGATCTGCGATTCGCCCGTGGGCGCCTCCACCACCATGAATCCCATGGCGTCCGCGTGTAGAGGCAGGCGTCGGCCATTCGACCAGGCCTGCCATGCGGGGTCGTAGGATTCCTGCACGAGAATGGCCTGCCCGGGGGCCACCTTGGCCCGTACGAGCATGGCGTCGGTCCCTTGGCGCTCCAGCGTTACGGGAGAATCCGGCCCGTTCTCGACCACGTCCACGTAGGCGCGCAAGTAATCCACGTCGTCGTTGAAACGCGGCTTTTTCCGCGCATCGAGCCGCGCGGCTTCCACCACGCGCGCGCGGGCAGCGTAGCGGCGCGGAATGCGGTAGAGCGCGTTACCCTGGCCGTCGTCGTAGAGGAGCGGCGTCACGCCGGCGAATCTCTCGGGATGGTGGATGTCCTTATAGGGCTCTTCCGAACTCGGACCGGCCACGTACATCACATCCACTCCCAAGGCCTGCAACCAGAGAATGGCGGCCTGTGGGTTGGATCCCGCGCCGATCTCCGATTGCGCCTCCTGGGGCACGGGGTTCAGCAAGCCTTGTTCGGAACCGCCTCCCAGTTGCGCGAGGTCGTGCCAGGCGTCGAACCAGAAGCGCACCGAGCCCGACGGGTTGGCGCGCGCGTCCGGCATGTTCTTCCACAGCCAGTCGGTCACGCGGTATTCGACGCGGGCGGTGTAATTCGGCCAGAGCGGCAATAGTTTCCGGGAGTGCCGGATGTAGCCGGCGGTGGTGGCGAAAGCGGCCACTACAAGGATGGCGGCGGCTACCTGAGGCGCGCGTCTGATGCTGGCGATCACGAAGGGCCTGCCGCGCACCTCAACGATTACGGCCACCAATCGCTCCGCGCGCCTCGGACGGCGCCACAACCACTCGAGAACCGCCACAGCCCCGAGGATGAGGGCCAAATCCAGTTCCGGCACCAGCCGCCCCGGCTCGCCGGCGACGCGGAAATTGAAATAGTAGTGACCCAGCACGTCGAGCGAGAAGAAGACGACGCAGCCGGCCACGAAAACCGCCCAGGTCCGCTCCGGCCGGCGGCGCGCCAACCGGTGGGAGGCGAATGCGAATGCCGCGGCCACCACCACCGCGACCCCGAAGGACCATGCGGTCGGGGGTTCGGAAACGTACTTCATGTTGCGGACCGTAATCCGGAAGTAGGAAGGCACCAGCCAGAACGCGGTCAGCCCGTAGGCCAGCGCGGGAATGGCAACGGCCGGAAGCGCCATGCGAAGGTCCCGGCGGGTGACCCAGAAGCTCCACAGCACGATGGCGTAGAACATGGTCAAGGCGGTGGCGCCATAGAAGTTGTGGGAAACCACGGCCGCGGAGAAGATGGCGGCCAGCGCCACCGAGCCGGGGCGGCGTTTCTCCAGGGCGCGCCAAGTGAAAGCCAGTGCGAAGGGGATCAGGGCCAGCGCCGTCATGTGCGGGCCCTCGCCATACCGGATCAACACACCCAGCCTGACCGGCAGCAGCGGCCCGGAATCGAGCCGCATGTTTTTCATGAACAGAAACGAAGGCGACATGAGCGCCGTGGCCGCCGCGCCCAGCCAAGCCGCGCTGCGCGAGCGGGATGCGGCGCGAATCAGCAGGTACACGCCGGCGATGCCCACGCAGTAGAAAAAGATGGTGTAGAAGTGGTACGCCTTGACGGGCCAGAAGCCGGTGACCTTGGAGATGGCCGCCGTTCCGTAGCGCAGGGCGGGCGGATAGATGTAATCGAAGCGCGTGCCCGCGTACCACAGCGGCTGCCACTGCGGATGGGGCCAGTGGGCCGCCAGAAATCGCGCATCGGAGATGAATGTGCTCTCGATGGAACTCCACTTATCCGTGTATTTGGCCTTGAAGTACGGCCCGACGAGGACCGCCGTGCACACAAACAGGAGGAAGCAATCGAGCAGGATTTCCCGGCGGCGCGAGAGTTTCACACGAGCCGCTCCCAGCGCACGCTGAACACCACCAGGATGAGGAGCAGCGCGAGCGTGGCCAGAGTCGCGACGCGGCCGACGCGGTTTTCGAGAGGCGTCGCGAATGCCAGCCGGATTTCCCGGTCGCCCGGCGGCGCGTCAACCACCATAAAGCCCATGACATCCTTACGGAGGGGCAGTGGCTTGCCGCCGTCCCAGGCTTGCCAGGCCGGGTCCCAGCTTTCCTGCACCACGATGGATTGCCCGGTCTCGACCTTGGCCCGCACCCGCATGGCGTCGGTTCCGTCGCGCGTCAGGGTGGCGGGCGTTTCGGGGCCTTTCTCGATGGCATCGGCGTAAGCGCCCAGGTACTCGATGTCGTCATTGAAGCGCGGCGGCTTGAGAGCGTTCAGCTTCGCGGTCTCGACTACGCGCGCCCTGGCGGGGTAGCGGCGGGGCACCCGGTAGAGCGTGTTGCCCTGCTGGTCGTCGTACAGCACGGGGAGCACGCCGGCGAACTTTTGCGGATGCTCGAAATCCTTATACACCTCCTGGGAGCGCTGGTCGGACACATAGATGGCGTCGACCCCCAGGCACTGCATCCACAGGATGGAAGGCTCCGGCTTGGCGCCCAGGGCGGTTTCCCACTGGGCGGGAGCCAGCTCACCGTTGAGGAGGCCCTGGTCGGAGCCGCCGCCGAGCTGCGCCAGGTCGTGCCAGGCGTCGTACCAGAAGCGCACGGACCCGGAGGCGTAAGTGCGCGCATCGGGCATGTTCTTCCAAAGCCAGTCGGTGACGCGGTACTCGACGCGATTCTGGTAATCGGGCGTGAGCGGAAACATGTGCCAGGCGTGGCGGATATAGCCCGTGGTGGTCCAGAAGGCCGCGCCGGCGAGGACCAGCACGACGGCGCGGAGGGCGATGCCGGGGCGGTCCCATAGCCACTGCAGGATGAGAACGGCCGCCATGATGTAGATCATGTCGAGTTCGGGCAGGAGGCGGACGGGTTCGCCGGATATGCGGAAGTTGAAGTAGAGACCGCCCACCACGTCGAGCGAGAAAAAGACGACGCAGCCGGTCACGAAAACCGCCCAGGCGCGCTCCGGTCTGGCGCGCGCGAACTTGTCGGTAGTGACGGCGAAGGCCACGTCCACCACC
>JBAWDI010000972.1:0-2797 GCA_049590695.1 Bryobacteraceae bacterium | reverse complement strand
CTTCTACGTCGCTGCGCGCCTGCTTTGGCTGCGGGATCACGAACCCGAGGTTCTGAGACAGACCGCGAAGTTCGTTCAGGTCAACGGGTACATCAACTACCGGCTCACCGGACGCGTCGGCATGGATCCGGCGCACGCCGTGCTCTTGCAGATGCGCAACTACGCCACCGGTGAGTGGTCCCAGGCGCTATGCTCGGCCTGCGGCGTGGACCCGGCGCAATTCCCCGAGGTCCTGGAAGCCCACCAGGTTCAGGGAGAAGTCACCGCCGAGGCCGCCGAAGCTACCGGCCTGCGAGTGGGCACTCCGGTGATGGCCGGGAGCGTGGACAGCGCCACCGCGGCCTTGGAGGTGGGCGTGGTCGAGCCCGGCATCGCCGCCGAAATGACGGGCACCTCCACGGTCGTCATCATTCCGAATGACAGCGGCCTGACGGAGCCGGCCCTGATCGCCATGCCGCACGCCCTGCCGGGACTCCACCTGCTGCTCGGCGCCATGGTCTCTTCGGGTGGTAGCCTGCGTTGGTTCCGCGACCAGCTTGGGCAATCCGAGGTGCAGGCCGCCAAGGAACAGGGGGCCGACGCATTCGATCTGCTGACCGAGCAGGCGGCGCAGGCGCCGCCAGGCAGCGACGGCGTCGTCTTCCTCCCCTACATGATGGGGGAACGCTCGCCCTTGTGGCATACCAATGCTCGTGGAGTGTTCTTCGGCCTCTCGCTGGCCACCCGCAAGGCGGCACTCACGCGCTCCATTCTGGAGGGCGCCGCCTTCGCCCTTCGTCATAACGTCGAGGTGGCAGCCGACGCCGGCGCCGAAGTCCGCGAGATGCGAAGCGTGGGCGGGTGTAGCCGCAGCGATCTGTGGAACCAGATCAAGGCGGACGTGCTGGGATTGCCGGTGCTGCTGCCGCGCACCTCGGTCGGGTCCCCTTTCGGCGCCGCCATCCTGGCGGGAATGGGGGCCGGAGCCTTCCCCGACGTGCGGAAATCGCTGATCGAAATGGTGAAGCTGGAGCGGCGCTTCGAGCCGAACCAAGCCAACCACGAAAGGTATTCGCGCATCTACCGGGTGTTTCGCGATATCTACGCGCACCTGAAGGACGATTTCGATCGCGCGTCCGCCAGCACCCCGTGAACCTTCTCCAGAAGCCGGATGGTTCGCTCGACCTCGGCCGCGGCCTCCTGCTCGGACCACCCGAGAATCGGCGACACGATGGCGGCCAGTTCCTCCAGCAGGGACCCGCTCACCTCTCCCAGCAAGCCCATGAGCGTTCGCCTCAGGATCAGATCGTCGAGGTGGACCACCCGCTCGTTCAACGCCATGAATTCGATCTCCCGGAGGGTGTAACCGGCGTGACAATCGAGCGGCGTATCGGGGCCCGCCTCCAAGTAGGCGGCGACCTTGTCCGCCCCCGTGCCATAGCGCTCCAATAGCGTAGCCAGCCGCTCCTGGGGCAGTCCGGTGCCTTCCGGCATCCTGGGGTAGCCCTTGCCGCCCCCGATGGGAACGTCCGCCGAATCGCGGATTCGCGGGCGTCCCAGGACCCTTAGAATTTCGTCGCAGACCTGCTCGGCAAGCGCCCGGAAGGTGGTCCACTTTCCGCCCACCAGCGAATAGATCGGGAAATCGATTCCGTTGCCCGGAGCCAGCACCGGGAAGCTGTGGTCCCGGCTGATTTGGCCGGGGGTGAGGGCGTCGCTGCGCGGCAGAGGGCGAACCCCGCAAAACCGAAAGACCACGTGCGACCGGTCCACGCGGATCGCGGGGAAGGCCATCCGCATGGCCTCCAGGATGTAGTCGACTTCAGCTTCGTCGCAGACTGCATCCGGATCTTCCTCGGGGATATCCGTGGCGCCGGCGATAATCTTGCCATCCACCGCATAGAAGATGCAGATGCGGCCGTCCCGGTTGACGAAGTAGATCATCTCGTCCCCGGTCGCCTCCACCAGTTCGGGATGGTCCAGCACCACGTGGGAACCCTTGGTTCCGCCGATGAAGCCGGACTCGCGCCCCAGGCCCCGGTTGGTGAAATCGATCCACGGGCCCGTGGCGTTGACCACGATCCGCGGCCGCACCTCGCAGGTCTGGCCGGAGACCTCGTCGCGCAGAACGACAACGCCGCCGGCCGCGCTCACAGGCCGAACGTAATTCAGCGCGCGCGCCTCGGGACATGCGGCTTCGGCGTCCTGAACCAGTTCCAGGCCCAACCGTTCCGGATAGGTGATTTTGGCGTCGTAGTAAGTGGCCGTGCAGATCACTTCGGGGTTGAGAGCCGGCCGCAGCGCGAGCGCCGCCCGCCTCAAGCGGAACCGGTGTTTCGGCAGCGGGGATTGGCGGCCGGCCAGAAAGTCGTACCACATCAGACCGGTCTTGATGAGCAGCGCTCCCCGATCGCCCGGCTTGGCGGGCCATCCCAGCAGATTCCGTATGGCCGGAACAATCCCGGCCGTCCAACTGAAAATGGGAATCGTCGTCGCCAGCGGCTTGACGTAGTGGGGCGCGTTTCTCAGCAGCCGGTTTCGCTCCCGGAGGGACTCGCGCACCAGGCGGATTTCCGCGTTCTCCAGATAGCGGAGGCCGCCGTGAATGATGCGCGTCATGGCGGCGCTGGTTCCGCCACAGAAGTCGGACCTGTCGACCAGCAGGACATCGATGCCTTGCAGCGCCAACTCGGCGAGCAAGCCGATTCCATTGATGCCGGCGCCAACGATCAGAACGGAAACATCGGCGTGATTTCGAAGCGAGGCAAATACTGGCCGCATCGAGGTTCCGAAGAAACTGAGATTGTAGCAAGACGCG
>JBAWDI010000971.1:0-2880 GCA_049590695.1 Bryobacteraceae bacterium | reverse complement strand
GTTGCGGAGCACTCTGCGACCGGGAGTCTCAGTGTCATCTACGGGTGCCCTGCCATCCAGGCTGCGGCCCGTCAATGGCCGTGCCGAAGAGCGTTACGTGAGCTGCGTACCGCTCGTTCCGCTTAAGGCCGCGGCAGGCGCTTTTGGCGATCCGCAGCACATTGAGGAGGACGATTGGCAGTGGGTCGCCGTCGACAGCCGGCATCGACTGCGCCGCGGCATGTTCGTGGCGCAAGTTGTGGGCAAATCCATGGCGCCCACCATCCCCGATCGCTCCTACTGCCTCTTTGCCGCCCCGGTGACCGGCTCTCGCCAGGGCAAGATCGTCCTGGTCCAGTTGCGCGATGCCGCCGACCCTGAAACGGGCGAACGCTACACCGTAAAGCTCTACGAGAGCGAGAAGACCAACACCGGCGATTCATGGCGCCACCGGAAGATTACTCTGAAACCCATCAATCCGGATTTCCCGCCGATAGTCCTCAGCGGTGCGGATGAAGGGAAGGTCCAGGTGATCGCCGAGGTAGTCGAAGTGCTCGGGGCCCCTGCATAGCGGCTGTCTCGAATCTGAGCGCCTTGCGCCCCGAACCCGAGCAACCCTTTTTCGTTCACCAGTTTTTGCCAATATCTCCCCAATAGTTTCAATCACTTAGGAGTTTAGGGCCTGTTACCCCGATTTTCGTCTGCTATACCACAATTAGGAGGCACCAACACTTGATCCCCTCGATCCCCTCAGCACCATCGTCCACCCCCGTAACCACCCGGGAGACGCATCTTGCAAAAAAGTGCCTCCAGATGCGTCTCCCAATCTCGCCCCGCCGCCTCAACCCATTGAAAAAGAGTGCCTTAAAACCTCATGATTATGAATTCCACATACCCGGAACAGATGCGTCACCCCGTGTGACGCATCTTGCAAAAAAGTGCCCCAAGATGCGTCACAAAACCTCGCCCATCTACCTCAACTCATTGAAAAATAAACGCTTAAAACTCGATTATTATGAATTCCACTCACGAACCGATGTGTCACCCCGGCCCCGGCCCCCTAGCCCCCCGCCCCCGCCCCCTATCCCTCGCCCCCCGCCTCTGGCACAATAGTCAACGGACCCTATTAGCGGAAACCCAACGTTCCGAGAGGAGAAAACGGCAATGTTCAAACGCGATGGCAAAATAGCCCGGCGGGATCTGTTCAAGACCTCGGCCGGCATCATGGGCGGCGCGCTTCTGTCGCGGGAAGCCGCGGCCGAACAGGCGGCGCCACGGAATGTCAACACCAGCTCGAGCCCTTCCGCGCTCAGGATCACCGATCTTCGCGTGGCCATCGTGGCGAAACCCGGGCCGAGCCCGTGCCCCATCATCCGCCTCGACACCAACCAGGGCGTCTATGGGCTCGGCGAAGTCCGCGACGGCGCCAGCCCCACCTACGCGCTGTTTCTCAAGAGCCGCCTGTTGAATGAGAACCCGCTCAATATTACTTTTCTGTTCGACAAGATCAAACAGTTCGGCTTCCACGGGCGGCAGGCCGGCGGTGTGGTGGCCGTCGAAGAGGCCCTCTGGGACATCGCCGGCAAGGTCTACAACGTGCCCATCTACCAGATGTTGGGCGGCAAGTTTCGCGACCGCATCCGGATCTACGCCGACACCGACGAATCCCCCGACCCCAAAGTCTTCGCCCAGCGTCTGAAGGCCCGCAAGGAGGAGATGGGCATCACTTGGCTCAAGATGGATGTGGGCATCAACCTGGTGCAGAGGATTCCCGGCACCGTGACCGGGCCCGCGGAGCTGACCGCGTGGGAGCGGCGCGCGCTGCCGGCCCCCTTCATCGCCAACGAGGTCACCGATAAGGGCATCGAGAAGCTCTCCGAATACGTGCAGGCCGCGCGCGAGGCCGTCGGCATGGAGATTCCCCTCTCCATGGACCACCTCGGCCACCTCGGCGTGAACTCCATCATCCGCTTGGGCAAGGCTTACGAAAAGTTCAATCTCTCCTGGATGGAGGATGTGATTCCCTGGCAGTACACCGAGATGTTGCAGCACATCACCGCCGAAAGCCCTACGCCCATCCTGACCGGCGAGGACATCTACCTGAAGGAGGACTTCATCAACCTGTGCCAGAAGCACGCCGTCAGCAAGATCCATCCCGACATTTCCACTTCCGGCGGAATTCTGGAGACGCACAAGATCGGCGAAAGGGCCATGGAGTTGGGCGTGCCCATGGCTATGCACTATGCCGGCACTCCCGTGGGCTGTATGGCTGCCGTGCACTGCGCCGCCGCCACCGCCAACTTCCTGGCCTGCGAGAACCACTCGCTGGATGTCCCCTGGTGGGGCGACCTGGTGGAAGGCATCGGCAAGCCGGTCATCAATAAGGGATGGATCGCGGTTCCGGACAAGCCCGGCCTCGGCGTCACCCTCAACGAGGACGTGGTGAAGCAGCACCTGGTTCGCGGCACCGGTTACTTCGAGCCCACCACGCAATGGGACCAGGAGCGCTCCCAAGACTGGCTGTGGAGTTGAATTGTTCCACTGTTTGGCAGAAACTCAAAAGATCTTGTCGATCTCAGGCAGCGATTCCGAGGTCCCGAAATAGGGCGCTCATCTCGTGCTGAAGCGCCGCATAATGGGCATCGATGGGTGCGGTCTTGGTGGGTCTGCGACCGCGTTTGAGGCGCCCTCGGCTTGCTAACAGCGGTTTGATGACGTCATCGCGAATCGTGATCCGGGCAGCCATTGCCCGCAGACCGTCGGAAAGGGCTTCATAGCGGCGTCAGTTCTGTGAGCTGTTGAAACGCGGCGCCGCTGGCCTCGTTGGGGATGCGGCACAGGTTTCGGGTGCGCGTGCCGAGAATCGCCATCAGAGTGTCGAAGCTGTGTACCGGGAAGCCG
>JBAWDI010000970.1:0-6847 GCA_049590695.1 Bryobacteraceae bacterium | reverse complement strand
GCGCTGCCCTGCGCCACGCCCAGCAGCGCGCCCATGCCGAGCTGCTCCATCTGCTCGCGCTCCAGAACTTCGCATTCCAACTGGTATTCGGAGGCCATCTGGCGCGCGGCCTCCGCCACTTTCGAGGGCGTCAGCCGGTTGGCCGGCTCGTTCACCAGCCCGCGCGTGAAGTTCTGCGCTTCCGCCAGTATGCGCCCGCGGGCTAGAGCGTCCTCGAGCTCCGCCCCGCCGCCGGCCGCCGCCACCGCGAACGCTTCCACGGATTTCTTGTCGTCGTCGGTCTTGTAGCGGTCCGGTTCGAACTCGCCCAGAATGGCGCCCTCCACGGCCGCCGCGGCATACTCGCCGTTCGCATGACCCGGATCGAGCGCCAAGGCGATCGTCTTCACCGATTTCGATTTCAGATGCCGCACCGCCGCGCCGGCCACCTTGCGCATCTCGGCAGGGTCGAACTTTTCCAGCTTCCCCGCTCCGGCCAGCAGCGCGCGCGTGGCGGCCACCCCCGGCGGACGGTGCAGCAGCGTCAATTCCAGGGACTTTCCGGCCACTTCGCCGGCGTCCATCAGATCTCCGGCGCCGAAGCGCGCTTCCTTCCGGCCTTCGAAAACCAGCACAATCAGTGCGCCGGTCTCAATCTGTTCCAGGGGTTGGCGTTCAATCGTAATCCGCATCATTATCGATTGTGACGGAGAGACGCGCGCACCGCAAACGGCTTGGCGGCCGGACCCACGGGCCGCTGTCCGCCGATAGCTCTTTTGAGGCGGGTGACGGCCGGAACGAAAACCGAAAACAGATGCGATAATCGGAATATGCCGTCGTCGGTTTTGGATTGGGAGTAGAAGGGGATGTGGATCGTCCGCCTCGCGCTGAACCGGCCCTACACCTTTATCGTTTTCGCGCTGCTGATCCTGATCCTCAGCCCGGTCGTCATTCTACGCACGCCCACGGATGTTTTTCCGAACATCGACATTCCGGTGATCGCCGCGGCGTTCAACTACAACGGATTGAATGCCGAGGAAATGGAGGAGCGCATCACCTGGGTCTACGAGCGCATCCTCACCACCACCGTCAATGACATCGAGCACATCGAGTCGCAATCCATCGACGGAAGGGCCATCATCAAAGTCTTCTTCCAGCCGACCGCCAATGTCGACACCGCCATGGCGCAGGTGACGGCGGTTTCGCAATCGGTGCTGCGGTCGCTGCCGGCCGGCATCACCCCGCCGTTCCTGCTGGTATACAACGCTTCGAGCGTTCCCATTCTGCAACTCGGGCTTTCCGGCAACGGGCTTTCCGAGCAGCAGCTTTTCGATTACGGCGTGAACTTCATTCGCACCCGGCTGGTCACCGTGCCGGGCTGCGCCATCCCGTATCCTTACGGCGGCAAGCAGCGGCAGATTGTGGTGGACCTCAACCCCACCGCCATGCAATCCCGCGGCCTCTCGCCGGCGGACGTGGTGAACGCCGTGAACGCGCAGAACCTCATCATTCCGGCGGGGACCTCCAAGATCGGCCAGTTCGAATACGACGTGGACTTGAACGCCAGCCCCCAAAAGGTGGAAGAGTTCAACGATTTTCCGGTCAAGGTGGTGAACGGCGCGCCCATTTTTATCCGCGACATCGCCCACGTCCGCGACGGCTTTTCGCCGCAGACCAATATCGTCCGGCAGGACGGCGGCCGCGCCGCGCTGCTCACCATCCTTAAGGTCGGGAACGCCTCCACCCTCTCGGTGGTGGAAGGAGTCCGCAAGCTGCTTCCCTCGATCGCCGCTACCCTGCCCCCGGCGTTGAAGATGCAGCCGGTGGCCGATCAATCCATCTTCGTGCGCGCGGCCATCGGCGGCGTCATTCGCGAGGCCGTCATGGCCGCCGGCTTGACGGGGCTCATGATCCTGATCTTCCTGGGAAGCTGGCGCAGCACTCTGATCATCGCGGTGTCGATTCCGCTTTCCATTCTCACCTCGGTGATCGCGCTCAGCTTTCTACACGAGACCATCAACATCATGACCCTGGGCGGGCTGGCGCTGGCGGTGGGCATCCTGGTGGACGACGCCACCGTCACCATCGAAAACATCGAGCGTTTCATGGAGGAAGGGCACCCTCTCCATACCTCCATCCTGGAAGGCGCGGCGCAGATCGCGGTTCCGGCGCTGGTTTCGACCCTCTCCATCTGCATCGTATTCCTGCCCATGTTCTTCCTCAGCGGCGTGGCGCGGTACCTGTTCGTGCCGCTGGCCGAAGCCGTGGTCTTCGCCATGCTGGCCTCCTATGTTCTTTCGCGGACCCTGGTGCCGACGCTGGCCATGTACCTGTTGCGGCTGAAATCGCACGCGCGGAGCTACAACCCGTTCGTGCTTCTGCAGCGCGCCTTCGACCGCGGATTCGGCCGCGTGCGCACCGCCTATGTCGGCCTGCTGGCAGTGCTCTTGCGCCGCCGCGTGGCCTTTGTCCCGCTGTTTTTGCTGCTCTGCTGTTCGGCGTTTCTGCTGTATCCCTGGTTGGGGCAGGATTTCTTTCCCACCTCCGACACCGGGCAGTTCAAGCTGCACATGCGGGCCAAGACCGGCACGCGCATCGAGGAGACCGCCCGCATCTGCGACCTCGTCGAGCAATCCATCCGGCGGCGGATTCCGCGGGAAGAGCTGGTGGGCGTGCTGGATGAAATCGGCCTGCCCTATAGCAGCATCAACACCATTTACAGCAACTCCGCGCCCATCGGTCCGGCGGATGCGGACATTTTTGTTTCGCTGTCTCCGAACCATCGTCCGACCGAGGATTACGTGCGCGCCCTGCGCGCCGTGCTGCCGCGGGAGTTTCCGGGCACGGCGTTTTACTTCCTGCCGGACGATATTGTCAGCCAGATCTTGAATTTCGGACTGCCGGCGCCCATCGACGTGCAGGTTATGGGCAGGAACGTGGATGCCAACCGCGAACTGGCGGACCGCATCATGGACCAGTTGCGGCGCATTCCGGGCATCGCCGATCTGCGCATCCAGCAGGCCTTCGACCAGCCCAAGCTGCACGTGGTGACGGACCGTATCAAGGCGGCGCAAAGCGGATACACGCAGGCCGACGTGGCCAGCAGCCTGCTGATTTCCCTCAGCGGCAGCTTCCAGACGCAGCCCACCTTCTGGCTCAATCCGGAAAACGGCGTGAGCTACAACGTAGTGACCCAAACGCCGCAGTACGCGGCGGATTCGCTGCAAGACTTGCACAACATTCCACTCGCTCAGCGCCACGCGGGCACGCCCGAAATTCTCAATGACGTGACCTCCATCAGCCGCGGCAGCGGCATGGCCACCGTGGACCATTACAGCATCCAGCGGGTGGTAGACGTCTACGCCGGAGTGGACGGGCGGGACCTGGGGAGCGTGGGGGATGAAGTCGAGCGTGTCGTGGACGCCAACCGCAAGCGCCTGGCGCGCGGCTCGGAGATGGTCCTGCGCGGGCAGGTGGAGACCATGCGCTCGTCGTTCATCGGCCTGCGCGGCGGGTTGCTCTTCGCGATTCTGCTGGTGTACCTGCTGATCGTGGTCAATTTCCAGTCGTGGCTGGATCCGTTCATCATCATTTCGGCTTTGCCGGCGGCGCTGGCGGGAATTGTGCTCATCCTCTTTATTACGCGCACCACCCTCAGCGTCCCGGCCATGATGGGGGCCGTCATGTGCATGGGCGTCGGCACCGCCAACAGCATCCTGGTAATCGCTTTCGCCAAGGATATGCTGAAGAAGACCGGCGACCCGATGCGCGCCGCGCTGGCCGCCGGCGGAACGCGCTTCCGCCCGGTGCTGATGACCGCCCTCGCCATGATCGTCGGAATGATTCCCATGGCCCTGGGAATGGGCGAAGGCGGAGAGCAGAATGCTCCGCTGGGCCGGGCGGTGATCGGCGGGCTGCTGGTAGCTACCGTGGCCACCCTGATTTTCGTGCCGGCGGTCTTCACCCTGTTGCATGGCCGCGCACAACCGCGGACCGGCGGTTCCGGCGCCCCGCAGTAGTCCCAGGAAAGGAACATGACCACCGAGGAATCGAAACCGCCGAATGAGAACAGCCGGACCGCAGCGGCCGCCGCGCCGCGCATGTCCATCTTCTCGCGTCTGCTGCTGCTATTAATCCTGGTGGCCGGCGCGGTGGCGCTCTATTCGGCCATCCATTCGGGAATTCAATCGCGGGTGCGGGCCGGCGCGGTCCTGAAACAGGACACGCTCGACATGGCCGTGCCGACTGTGGCCGTGGTGCATCCCCAGCCCAGCTCGGCCGCCGAGGAGCTGGTGCTCCCCGGCAACATGCAGGCCTTCGTGGCCACGCCCATCTTCGCGCGCGTCAACGGCTACCTGAAAAAATGGTATTACGACATCGGTGCGCGCGTGAAGGCCGGACAACTGCTGGCCGAAATCGAGACCCCGGAGACCGACCGGCAACTGGACCAGGCGCGCGCCGACCTGGCCACCGCGCAGGCCAACTACCAACTGGCCCAAATCACCGCGGATCGCTATCGGAATCTGCTCCAGACGGAGTCCGTGGCCAAGCAGGACGTCGATAACAAGGTGGGCGACATGCAGGCGAAGAAGGCCGTCGTGGATTCGGCCACCTCCAACGTGCGCCGCCTGGAAGAGACGCAGCGATTCCAGAAGGTTTACGCCCCGTTCGACGGCGCGATTACGGCGCGCAACATCGATATCGGGGCCCTCATCGACGCGGGCGCGAATTCCCCCGGCAAAGAGATGTTCGACCTGGCGGCGACCGATCGCCTGCGCGTGTTCGTCGATGTGCCGCAGGCGTACTCGCGCTCGGCCACGGTGGGCAAGCCCGCCGCATTGACCCTGATGGAGCTTCCAGGCCGGATCTTTTCCGGCGCAATCGCGCGCACGGCCGACGCCATCGATCCGGTTTCGCGCACCCTGTTGACCGAGGTGGACGTGGACAACCCCGCCGGCGAGCTGCTGCCCGGCGCGTTCGTTTCCGTGCACTTCCACCTGGGGTCCAAACCCGGCGCCGTGATGTTGCCGGCTAACACCCTGATCTTCCGTTCGGCGGGATTGCAGGTGGCCGTGGTTCGCGGCGGCAGAGCGGTGCTGGTGCCCGTCACCATGGGCCGCGATTTTGGCAACACCGTGGAACTGGCCGCGGGCGCGACCACGGCGGACCTGGTGATCCAGGACCCTTCCGATTCGCTGACCTCGGGAACACCGGTGCGGGTGACGGAAGGCCAGCCGGGAAAGGGCGCAAAGTGAGGCGCGCGCTGGCAGCCGCATGGCTGGCGTCGGTAGTGGCACTGGCGGGGTGCACGGTGGGCCCGAGGTATACGCGCCCCGCGGTGCTCACAGCGCCCGCCGATCAGGGGCAACTGCCGGCGCAGTACCAGGAATCGAATGGCTGGAAGCAGGCGCAGCCCGCCGTCGCGAGCCTGCACCAGGATTGGTGGCGCATCTTTGGCGCCGCGGAACTCGACGACCTGGAGACGCAGGTGGACGTCTCCAACCAGACCCTGAAAGCGGCGGAAGCCCGCTTCCGGGAAGCGCGCACGCTGGTCGCGCAGAGCCGCTCCGCGCTCTACCCAAACCTCTCGTCGGTGCCGTCGATTAGCACCAACCGTGTCTCCGCGAACGAATGGAGCAGACCGGCGGTCATCCAGGAATACGGCAATCTGGTGGTGCCGTTCGACCTTTCCTACGAACTGGACGCGTGGGGACGTATCCGCCGCTCCATTGCCGCCGCTCACGAAGAAGTGCAGGCCACGGCCGCCGACCTGGAAACCGTCCGCTTGAGCCTGCACGCCGAGATGGCCGCCGACTACTTCGATCTGCGCAGTCTGGACGCGCAGAAACAACTGCTGGACCGCACGCTGGTGGCCTACCAGAAAGCCCTCGACCTAACCCAGAACCAGTTCTCCGGCGGTCTGGCTTCTGGCGTGGAAGTGGCGCAGGCGCGGACACAACTGGAAACCACCAGGGCGCAGGACGTGGACGTGGGGGTGGCGCGGAAACAGTTCGAGCACGCCATTGCCGTGCTGGCGGGACGCACGCCGGAATCGCTGTCCCTGGCGATTGCGCCGCTGGCGGGGACGCCGCCGGTGATTCCGGCGGGAGTCCCCTCGCAATTGCTGGAACGGCGTCCCGACATCGCGGCGGCGGAGCGGCGCATGGCGGAAGCCAATGAACAGATTGGAATCGCGCGCGCCGCCTTCTTCCCCACTCTTTTGATCACCGTGGCGGGCGGCGTGCAAGGCGACTCGTTCGTCAATTGGTTCACCTGGCCGAGCCGTTTCTGGGCGCTTGGCCCGAGCGCCCTCCAAACCCTGTTCGACGCCGGACGCCGCCGCGCGGCCGAGCAAGCAACCGAAGCCAGCTACGACTCTACGGTCGCCAACTACCGCGAGGCGGCGCTGGAGGCGTTCCAGCAAGTGGAGGACAGCCTCTCCACGCTGCGCACGCTGGAGCAGGAAGTCGAGACGCAGCGGGTGGCCGTTCAGGCCGCGGAGCATTCGCTCGACCTCTCGATGAGCCGCTACACCGGGGGGCTGGTGACGTACCTGGAAGTGGTGACCGCCCAGACCATCGCTCTGGCGAACGAACGCGTCGAGGTGGACTTGCTGCGCAGGCGCATGGACGCCACGGTGCTGCTGATCAAAGCGTTGGGCGGCGGCTGGGACGTCAGCCAGTTGCCAACGTAGGACCAGTTCCGGAGCAGCCACGGCGGCTGCGGGTTGCTGTGTTCGCACGCAAACGGCTGCGCCCCGCACTGACCCGGTGCCGGTGCGGTGCGGACGCGCCAGCGGTTAGCCGAGCTATCCTGTGTGGTACACTGCCAACTGCCCATGACCATCCCAGCCGGAGGCCGGCCCGAG
>JBAWDI010000969.1:0-2724 GCA_049590695.1 Bryobacteraceae bacterium | reverse complement strand
GCGCAGCCCCAGAAGAAAGTCAAGGATCAGGGCGAATACGACATTTATAACAACGTTCTGAAAGACGTGGGGGCGCAGAATTGGCCCAAGCTGCTACAGGATCTGGGCACCTGGGCGCAGAAATATCCCGACTCCGATTATAAAGACGATCGAGTGTATTACTACGTTCAGGCCTACAGCGGGGCCAACCAGCCGGGCAAGGAGTTGGATACCGCCGGAGAGTTGCTGGCCAAGGGTCTCCAGACCGTCTTCAAAGATCCCAAGCAAGTCCTCACGGTTCTTTACATGACTTGCGTGAACATCCAGAAAGATCCGACTCCCACGCCGGACCAGACCGCCATCGGCGAGAAAGCGGCGCACGAGCTGGTGGATTTCGTGCCGGCATACTTCGTGGCAGCCAACAAGCCGAAGGATACCAGCGACGCCGATTGGACCAAGACCGGGAAGGACCTCACCAACATGGCCGATGCGACGCTCCGGGTCATCGCCATGCGGCCCGGCATGGATCTGCTCCAGAAATACACTGCCTCCGGGAACAAGGACGCCAGTTTCTGCGAACCGGCTGAAGCGGCCCTCACCAAGGCCCTGCAGCAGTTCCCCGATAGCGCCATCATCGCCTACAACCTGGGCAGGGCCGAGCGTTGCCAGCAGCTCACCAAGCCGGAAAAGATACCGATCGCGATCTATGAGTTCGCCCGCGCCGTGGCCATCGATGCCTCCCTGGGCGGAAGCACGGACCCGAAAGCGGTGGAGACCTACCTCACCACCATCTACACGAATTTCCACGGCGCCGACGACGACGGCCTGAAGCAGCTCAAGGAGCTGGCCGCGAAGTCGCCGGTGCCGCCGGCCGGTTTCAAGCTCGAATCATCGACCGAAGTCGCCAGGAGGAAGGAAGAAGAATTCCGCAAGACCAATCCGCAGCTTGCGCTGTGGATGGGAATCAAGGGACAACTGGCCGACACCAACGGCGATCAGTACTTCTCGGGATCCCTGAAAGACACCGATGTGGAGGGGCAAAACGGCGCCAAAGCGCTGAAGGGGACGCTGGTGGAGGCCAAGCCGGCGTGCCGTTCCAAAGAGCTGGTGGTGGCGATTTCCGATGCCACCCATCCCGAAGTCACCCTGAACCTCGACGCGGCCCTCACCGGCAAACCGGATACGGGCGCCGTGATTGAATGGGACGGCGTGCCGACGGCCTTCACCAAGGAACCTTTCATGCTGACCATGGACACGGAGAAGGCCAACATCACCGGGCTGAACCTGACGCCTTGCGCTCCGCCAGTGAAGAAGAGCGCTCCGAAGAAGAGCGTTGCGAAGAAGAAAAGCGCGGGCTAGGATCGGCGCTCCAGCGCCGTACGTGGCTGGTCCGGCCGGGGCGTTTTCGTATTCGCCAGAACCAGGCTGAACACGAAACGCTCCACCGGGCTCAGGGAAGCGTCGGCTCCCTTCAGGTCCTGGAAGTAGTGCTGGAAGCTCTGCGCGGAGGACACCAGCCGGCCATAGGCGGGTGCGTTGCGAAACGCCGTGGCCATCAGCCCCACCGTCAGGATTCCGATAATGTAAGCCTTTCGTGTCATCTCTACCTGCTAAGACGACGACCGCCGGCGAAAAGTTAGCATGGGGTCGGAATTAGTTCGCTGGGAGCTGGCCACAGATCCACGGTGAGCAGGGCATGACCCTGTTCCACAAGCACTTAGCCCGTCGCGGCGCTTCCCGATCGAATGTGCCGGGGAAGCCGTCTGTTATAATAGAGGCGGGGATTTCCGGGTATCCCGGTCGGAAGTTTATGCCGCTTTACGAGTACAGGTGCCACAAATGTGGTAAGAACTTCGAGTTGAGGCAGAAGTTTGCGGAGGCGCCCTTGACGGTGCATGAAGGGTGCGGCGGCGGCGTGGAACGAATCATTTTCCCGTCGGCGTTGCAGTTCAAGGGCACGGGTTTCTACATCACGGACTACGGCCGTGGCGGCAAGTCGCGTCCCACCAATGGTTCGAACGCGAAATCGGAACCGAAAACCGAATCCAAGAGCGAATCGAAGCCCGAATCGAAGCCCGAATCGTCGAAGCCCGAATCGAAGGGCCAGAGCCAGCCGTCCGCCTCTTTGTCCTCACCGGAGAAGTGATTCGCGCGCGCGGAGCGGCGAATCGCTTTATCCCCTCCCCGCTCGACGGCTCAGGCGCCGAGTGCGCCGGCCCAGCTATCCAGCATGGAATCCGGGTGCACCCATGCATCTGCCCGGCTGGCGCGGGCCGTGCGGAACTCGTGCTTGTTCACGGTGCAAACGGCGGCGCGGCCGGCGCCACGCAGCACGCGCCCGAAAACGACCAATCGGATGGGGCAGGTTTGATCCAGCAGGGCTGGCCAATTGATCGAGAGCTCGACGGCTGCGCCGGGCTCCAGTTCGTGGTCGGCGGAGAACGCCACTCCCCCGCTGCCCACATCGATGGTGTAACCAGCGCCGGCGGCCACGACCTTGCGGCCCTCCACCAACTTGTACCGCAACTCGCGCCTTATGCCGAACCGGCATCTCGTCCGGCGTTCCCGTTGTACGGTTTCTATCCGCATTTCGTGGCTCGTTTCCTCCTCCGCCACCGGCCCTAAGAGAAGCGGTCGCCCAGACTCTTCGAATTTGATGAAGGTGCGGTTCGGCGCGATGCGACAATTTTTCCCGCGGCCGCCAGCTTTGGCTTGTAACGTGACAGTCATGCCCTCGTGATACCC
>JBAWDI010000968.1:0-2081 GCA_049590695.1 Bryobacteraceae bacterium | reverse complement strand
CGCGGGTATTGCGCGGGAGAACGGCGCGTATTACCCTGGGATCATGCGAACGATTTCAGTGAAATTGCCCGACTATCTGCTCGCTCAGCTCGATGGCGAGGCCAAGACGAGGCGGGTGACGAAATCCTGGCTTGTGAGGGAAAGCCTCGAAGAGGGTTTGCACGAGCAACCGCCGGCCGGCGCAATCTCGTGTTACGACCTGGCGCGCGACCTCGCCGGCACGGTGAAGGGCCTGCCCAAAGACCTGGCCGACAATCCGAAATACATGAAAGGTTTTGGCCAGTGAAGAAAGGTCCGGGCCTGCTCGACACCGGCCCGCTTGTCAGCTTTCTGGCCTCCGGGCTGAGACACCATTCGTGGACTTGCGAACAATGGAAGTTCTTTCGCCCGCCGCTGCTGACGTGCGAGCCAGTCCTTACGGAGGCGGCGTTTCTCCTGAAACGGGAAGGCCGCGAAGCCGAACCTCTGTTTGCCTTGCTCGACCGGGGAGTGATTCGCATTGCGCTCGACATCGAGGAGGAGCAGGCGGACCTGCGGGCGCTGATGCGGCGCTATCGCAACCGGCCCATGTCCCTTGCGGATGCCTGTCTGGTTCGACTATCGGAGATCGAAACGGCTGGAGAGGTCTTTACCTTGGACGCCGATTTTCGGATTTACCGCCGCCATGGGAACAAGGTGATCCCGGTATTGATGCCGGATTGAATTGCCGGAATTGAAGGCTACCGGGCTCTCGCTGGCTGATGGTCCGCCGCAGATCAAGTGTTCCCCGCACGAAAGACGCGCGGGACCATTTTACCTGTGAAGGATGAAGATGACCTTGCCCAAAATCTGACGCTCGGCGATGGGGCCCCAGATGCGCGAGTCGGCGCTGTTGTCGCGGTTATCGCCTACGAGGAAGTATTCATGCGGGCCGAGGCGGACGGGCTGATGGTTGCGGTACTTGCCTGCGCCCGGAGTGAAGGAGATCCAGTGGCCGTCCTCGTCATAAACGTTAGATCCGATGTGGTTGATGGGGGTGACCCAGTCGAACTTGGCTCGGCTCAGGGGCCTGAGTGGCAACACGCGCCCGTCGACGACGACGCGGTTCTCTCTAAACTCGACGGTTTCGCCGGGAAGGCCGATGACTCGTTTGGGGCCCATTATAGGCAAGTCAGGATGACGAAATTGGACGATGTCGCCGCGTTTTGGAGAGCCTGTCCGAAACAGTGTCACGCCCGAATAGGGCAGCCGGAAACTGTAGGCGGCCCTATTAACCAGGAAAGAACCGCCAATGCTGATCGTGGGCGCTGCGGATGCACCGGTCAGTTTGAACGCCCACACATAGCTCGGAAGTACTGCCAATCCGATCAATAGCAGAAAAACCATGCCGAGACGCCGCTTGGGTGCTGTTCTCATACGGACAATCTTATAACGGTTTGGACCCGTAGCCCACTTGGTCCGCGGCCCACGCCTCCGTCGGCCTGCCGGACGCGGCTGGGCTCGTTGGGCGAAGAGCAGGTCCAGGGGGACCGTCCCCAGAGGGGACCCCAGGACCGGGGGGTCCGCCCCACGGCCGCATCCCGATTTGACATTCCACCCTCCAGCCCCGTAAGCTAAATGTTTTACACCCCGAAGGGTTGGAGAAGTGTGTCAATGAGCACCGAGTTCCCCTCCAAAAACGACATTGTTCGCCAGTGGCATGTCATCGACGCCCGGGACGTGGTTTTGGGCAAGCTCGCCAGCAAAGCGGCGATGCTGTTGATGGGCAAGCATAAACCGTCGTACACGCCGTTTCTGGACACCGGCGATCACGTGATCGTCATTAATGCAGCCAAAGTCCGGCTCACCGGCCGGAAAGAAGACAACAAAGTCTATCGCCATTTCACCGGGTATCCGGGCGGATTGGTGGAGAAGAGCTTCAAGCGGGTGCGCGCCGAAAAGCCCATCCGCATTGTGGAGGATGCCATCGCCGGCATGCTTCCCAAGACCAAGCTCGGCAAACAGATGTACCGCAAGTTGAATGTTTACGCGGGTGACCGTCATCCGCACGCGGCACAGAAACCGGCCGCGCTGGTTGTGAAACGGAAGGTACAAGTTTAGTG
>JBAWDI010000967.1:0-2989 GCA_049590695.1 Bryobacteraceae bacterium | reverse complement strand
GTCGCCGGAGAAGCCGGCCGCGCCGGTGCCCGCCACCGTGGAAATCGTGCCCGACGGGTCCACTTTGCGAATGCTGTGGTTCAAGGTGTCGGCGATGAAGAGGTTGCCGGCGGAATCGAGAGCGCAGGCGCTGGGCCGATTGAGATGCGCCAGGCGCGCCGACCCGCCATCGCCGGCATAGTCCGCGCCGGGGATGCCGCTGGCGTTGCCCGCGGCGTTTACCACCAAGGGTTGCGGCGCAGCCTGGAGCACCCGGTTGTTGAAGGTATCGACCACGAATAACGTGCCCCCGCGGCCGGTGCAGACTCCGCTGGGAAGATTAAGCTGGGTCTGCGCGGGCGGCAGGCCTTCCGCCCCGACGCCTGCCACCCCGGTGCCCACCAGGTTGTGTATACGGCCATCGGCGGCCACCTGACGGATGCGATGGTTGTTGGTGTCCGCGATGAGAATATCGCCGGCGGCGTCCAGCGCGATTCCCATGGGCGAATTGAGCGTGGCGGCGGAAGCCACCACGTTGTCGGCGGCGGTGCCGGCGACGCCCGTTCCCGCCAGCGTCTGAATCACGCCGGTGGGCAGCACCTGGCGCACGCGCTGGGTGCCGGTGTCGGCAATATAGAGACTGCCCGCGCCGTTCAGGGCGATGGCGGAAGGCTGCGACAGCAGGGCGTCCGTGGCCAGACCGCCATCGCCGATGGCGTGCACATAACCGTCGCCCGCCACCGTCTGCATCTGGCCGGACACTACGTTGCGGATGTGCGTGCCGTCGGCGACGTAGAGAACCCCGCTCAGGTCCAGCGCGAGATCGTGGGGGGCGGACAGTCCCGGCAGGATGGTCCAGGCTCCGGCCCCCGTGTAGGAATGAACGTCAGCGTAGCTGATGTCGGCAACATAGAGCGTGCCGGCCATGTCCACGGCAACGGCTACGGGGGTCCCGAGCGCGGTACTGGGAGAACCGCCCAGAACGGTCGAGATGATGCCGCCGGCGAGGATTTTGCGCACCCGGTGGTTTTGCGAATCGGCGATGTACAGGGCACCGAGGCGGTCCACGGCGAGGCCCGCGGGAAAGTCGAGTTGCGCGTTGACAGCCGGGAAGCCGTCGCCGCTGAACCCAGCCACGCCGGTCCCAGCGACCGTGGAGATTATGCCGCCGGGGGTCACTTTGCGCACGCGATGGCCATCGAATTCCGAGAAATAGAAATTGCCGGCGGCGTCCACCACCACATTGCGGGGGGTAAGCAGCGGGGCGCTGGTGGCGGCTCCGCCATCGCCGGACGAGCCTCGAATGCCGTTGCCGGCTACGGTAGTGATGACGCCGTCGGGGCCGATGCGCCGCACGCGGTCGTTGTTGAGATCGGCCACGTAGACATATCCCGCCAGATCCGCGGCCAGCCCGTAGGGGAGGTTGAGCTGGGCGGCGGTGGCCGGGCCGCCATCGCCGCTGAAGCCGGCCACGCCGGTCCCCGCGAGGGTGGTGATGAAGCCGCTGGTCGAGATCTTGCGCACGCGGTGGTTGCCGGTGTCGGAGAGGTAGAGGTTGCCCCAGCGGTCGATGGCGATGCCCTGGATGGTGGAGATCTGAGCACTGGTGGCGGGACCGCCATCGCCCATATTGGCGCTTCCGGCCACGGTTTCGATGCGATACGTCGCGGGCGCAGCGGCCGCGCCGCCAGCGGCGGGGGTCCACGCCAGCGCCAGCAACAGATACACATGATGTTTCATCGCGGGGCTCATGGAATTGGTGGCGGCGGGGTTCAAGAATTCTCAACTTGTGCCGAAGAGAAAGTAGTAGACCAAAGTGTAATGAAGGAACTCCAGGACTAAATCGAAACAAAAGGAGCTTGAGATGCGATTGCTACGCGGCCGTAGACCCATGATCCGCGCCACCCTCATGGCGTGCCTCCTGCTGGGGGACCTCACCTGGGCGCAGGGTGCTATTCGACTGAAAACAAGGACTATCGATACCGCGCAATTGGTGAGCCAGGGACGGCCGGCGGGACGCCCCCTACTCGGTGGACGACACTATCTTCTGCAATTCCCGTCCTATCCCGGGCCGGAGGTTCGGCAAGCACTGGCGCGGCATGGCATCCGCATGCTGCAATACGTTCCGGACAACACTCTGATGGTTGTGGCCGGCCAAGGCTCCAATATTGAAGGCCTGGGCGTGAGTTGGGCCGGCGAGCTGGAGGCCGAGGACAAGATCAGTCCGATGCTGGCGACCCATGCGTCCAACGCCTTCCTGGTGATTTTCTACCCCGATGTGGACATGGAGATCGCCCGGGCCGCGACCCAGTTGGAAGGTTTCCAGGTTCTGGAGAACCCCGACCTCCTGCCCAGGCAACTGCTGGCGATTGGACCTTACAACGCCATTTGGGGGCTGGCCGCGTGGGACCAAGTGTCCTATATTATGGCGGCATCCACCGACCTGTTGGCGGGTAACCCCGTGATGGCGTGCCCGGGACCGCTCACCGAAGCCGGACCCATCGGAGAGTACGTGGAAGAGGGGAACGGCTGGTCCAAAGACGCCAACGGGAGCATCGCGCTGCGGTACTTTTTTGAGACCCTCACGGACAAAATAGCCGCGGGCACGGTCGAAAGTGAAGTGGAGCGGGCGTTTCAGGTATGGGCAAGCTATGCCAACGTCAGCTTCTCGGCGGGGCAGGTCGAGGGGGCGGTGCGCTCTATAGACATTCTGTTCGCGAGCGGCGCGCACGGGGATGCCTATCCCTTCGACGGGCCGGGCGGAGTTCTGGCCCACACCTTTTATCCGGCGCCGATCAACGGCGAACCGATCGCCGGAGACATGCACTTCGATGCCAGCGAGAGCTGGAGCGTAGGAGCCAATACGGATCTCTTCTCGGTGGCTTTGCATGAAACGGGGCATGCGCTGGGGCTGGGACACACCAGCGACCCGGGAGCGGTGATGTATCCGTATTACCGGATGCAGACGGGGCTGACCAGCGACGACATCGCGGGCATTCAAGCGCTGTAC
>JBAWDI010000966.1:0-4062 GCA_049590695.1 Bryobacteraceae bacterium | reverse complement strand
GCGGCTGCACTACTTCTATTATGAACGGAGGGTTCGTTGCGCGGCGGGCGGCGCGGGGGAGTAGGATGGCATTTATGGAACTGAAGATTGTGCCGCTCGAGATTCCCGAGGGCGGAAACCTGATTCTTGGCCAGACGCACTTCATCAAGACGGTCGAGGACGTTTACGAGGCCATCGTGAACACCGTCCCGCAGATCAAGTTCGGGGTGGCGTTCAACGAGGCTTCGGGGCCGTGCCTGACGCGCGTGGACGGCAACGACGACGCGCTCCAGGAGCTGGCCGCGCGCAACGCCATGGCGGTCGCGGCCGGCCACATCTTCGTGGTGGCGATGCGCGACGGCTACCCCATCAACGTGCTGGGGCGCATCAAAGACGTCCCCGAGGTGTGCTCGATTTTCTGCGCCACCGCCAACCCGGCGCAGGCGGTGGTGGCGGAAAGCGAACAGGGGCGCGGGGTGCTGGGCGTGATCGACGGCTTCCCGCCCAAAGGCGTGGAGACCGCCGAAGACGCCGGGAAGCGGCGGGCCTTCCTCAGGATGATCGGTTACAAGCGGTAATTTGTGGGGCAGATTGTCAATCTGCGGCCGAGTGGTACTCGGCCTGCCCGCCGCATCATCGCGCCAGGTCGATGCCGAGCTTCTTGAGCTCTTCGGAGTAGTAGCGCCGGTGCAGCAGGTCCCACTCCTCGCTGCCTTCGGGGACTTCGCGTTTCTGCGATTTGATCTTCTGCCGCGCCGTGCGGTCCACCTTGTCTTCGGCCATCAGCAGCTCCGTCATGTGGCGTAGGATTTCCAGGCGCACGTTGTTGGGGTCTTTGTGCTTGAGGCGCAGCTCGTGGCTCTTGCGCAGCATTTCGACGATGCGGTGGG
Organism: Bryobacteraceae bacterium; assembly: GCA_049590695.1. Lineage (GTDB taxonomy): Bacteria > Acidobacteriota > Terriglobia > Bryobacterales > Bryobacteraceae > Fen-178. The sequence continues at coordinate 3,193 of JBAWDI010000966.1, read as the reverse complement.
ACATGTCGGTGACTTTGTCGCGCGAGAGCTTCATGTTGTCGCCGGTGTCGCGGCCGGAGGCGCGGATGACTTTACGCTGCGAGATGAGCGTGTTCTTGATGCGGCGGAACATCTCCTGGTAGCTGACGCTCTCGCGGCGCATGTAGTCGCTGTACTGGCTGAGCAGGTCGCGCACCTCGTCGTTCAGACGGTCTTCGACGGCCAGTTCCTGGGTGATGACTTCGGCAATTTTCTGGGCCACGAGGTCGGGGTTGGGCGTCTCGATGACGCCGGGCATCAGCCTCTTGACGAGTTGTCGGGAGAGGTACGCAACAAATTCTCTTGCAAGCAGCATTATATAGGATCGAAAGCGTAGTTTAACACGCGGCGGCCGCAGTGCTCAGGATGTTTCTCGCGATGTTCGCGCCATCGGTCTCGTGGAGCGCATGGCGGCGGTGGCCGTGGGGCGATTCGGGAGAGGGTGCGACGGCAAAGCGGAGCATGTCCTTAAGTTTCGGATCTCCATCTGACAGCTTCATGTCCTTTATGACATAATAATGTCATGGCAGTACGAACAACCGTTGATATCCCCGAGCCGTTGCATGACAGGCTCCGTCTCAGGGCGGAGCGGTCTGGCGCCTCGATCCGTTCCCTGATTGTCCGGGCCATCGAGCAGGCCTACAGCGAGCCCAAGAAGGGCGAGTACGTGACTGGCCCTCTGGTTACGGGTCCGGGCAAGCTCGGCCCCGCCTTCCCCGAAGACGAGAACCCCCATGACCTCGTTTTTTCCTGACCTGAACGTCTGGCTGGCTCTGTCCGTAGGCGACCATCGGCACAATGCCGAAGCCTGGCGCTGGCTCAACTCAGTGCCCCCAGGGGCGAAGCTGATCTTCTCCCGCTATACGCACATCGGCTTGCTGCGCCTGTTGACGAACCAGGCCGCCATGGGCGAACAGACACTCACGCTGCGAAAAGCGTGGGGTGTCTACGACCGGTGGCTGAACGACCCGCGGGTGGAGTTCTATCCCGAACCGCGTGGCCTCGAGTCTGGATTCCGGGAGGCGACGGCGCCTTTCGCGGGTAAGGCGGCATCCAAATGGGTCGGCGACTGCTACCTGCTCGCGTATGCGAAGCATAGCCATGCCGCACTCGTCACATTCGATGGAGCGCTGTACGATCTGGCCGGCAAAGAAGGCTATTCCGCCGTCATTCCGGGCTGAACCCGTCTCAGGTTCATCAGTCGTACACGAAGTGCAGGACCTTCTTGAGATCTTCCCAGGCCTCGCGCTTGGCGTCCTGATTGTAGGGCCGCAGCAGGTACGAGGGGTGGTACGTCACCATGACCGGGATATCGCGCCACTGAAACCACTTGCCCCTCATCTTGGTGACGCCTTCCTTGTGGCCAGTGAGGGCGCGGGCCGCGGTGCCCCCTAAAACGCAGATGGCCTTGGGGCGGATCGCGGCCAACTGGCGCTCCAGAAACTGTCCGCAGATTTGCATTTCGTCCGGCTCGGGGGTGCGGTTCTCGGGCGGACGGCATTTCACCACGTTGCAGATGTAAACGTCGGCGCGGGTCAGCGCGATGCCCTCGCGTTTGGCCGTGTTCTCGATCATCTGCGTGAGCAACTGGCCGGCGCGGCCCACGAAGGGGATGCCTTGAGCATCTTCATCGGCGCCGGGGCCTTCACCCACGAAGACCAGTGGCGCGGTTGGATTGCCGACGCCGAAGACCAGTTTATGGCGGCCTTCGTGGAGACGGCAGCGGCGGCAATTTCCGATGTCGGCGAGGATCTGGGGGAGGGTTTCGCCCGCCGGTGTTTCCGCCGCCGGCGCCGCGCGGCGATACAGCGTCTTGATCCCCAGGTCCTGGTAGAACTCGAGGTATCCGCGAATGAGATCAGCGTCCATCGGCGGCATGGAGGGCCAGGCGCAGTTTCAGCGCTTCGTCGAAAATGCGGTCGGCGATTTCGCGTTTGGGGGCGCGGGGCAGGGTCACAAGTTCACCGGTCGATAGCGCCAGCACGACTTCGTTTTCGTCGGATTCGAAGCCCGTCTCGCTGCCGCCCACCAGGTTTCCTACTATCATGTCGCAGTTCTTGGATTCCAGCTTGCGGCGGGATTCCTGGTGCAGGTTTTGCGTTTCCGCGGCGAAACCGATCAGCAGGCGGTCCCCCTTCTTGCGGCCCAACTCGGCCAGGATATCGGGCGTGGGGTCGAGTTCCAGGGACAGGCGGGCCGCGGTCTTTTTGACCTTCTGCTCGGGGACTTTGCTCAAATGGAAATCGGCCACCGCGGCAGCCTTCACCACGATGCCGGCGGGCGCCAGGTTATCCAATACCTTCTGGCGCATCTCCGCGGCCGTGCGCACGGGAATCACCTCGACGCCGCGCGGTGGCGCAAGATGCACCGGGCCCGAGATCAGAATGACGCGCGCGCCGCGGGCGGCGGCGGCTTCGGCCAGCGCATAGCCCATCTTGCCGCTGGAACGGTTGGAGATGTAGCGCACCGGGTCGAGCGGTTCCTGGGTGGGGCCGGCGGTGATGAGCACGGTTTCGCCTTCCATGTCGCGACGCCTGCGCGATTCGCGCTCAATGGCTTCCACGATGGCTGCCGGATCCGCCAGCCGGCCGGGGCCGGTCATCCCGCACGCCAGGTAGCCGCTCTCCGGTTCCACGATGCGGTGGCCGCGCCGACGCAGCGTTTCGAGGTTGGCCTGGGTGGCGGGGTGCAGCCACATGTTCGAATTCATCGAGGGCGCCAGCACCACCGGGCCGGTGAAGGCCAGGTAGAGCGTGGTGAGAAAGTCGTCCGCCAGCCCATGGGCCAGCCTGGCGATGAGGTCCGCGGTGGCCGGAGCAATGGCCATCAGCTCGTTTTCCTGCGCGACGGCAATATGCTCGATGGCGCTCTCGATGGCGAACAGATCGGTGAGCGTCTTGCGCCCCGTCAGAGCCGCAAAGGTCAGGGGGCTGATGAACTCCTGCGCGGCGCGGGTCATGACGGCCTGCACCGCATGGCCGTCCTGCATCAGCAGGCGCGCGAGCTCGGCGGACTTGTAGGCCGCGATTCCGCCACCGACGCCCAGGATGATCTTCATAGATTCCGAGCCGCGACCGTCAGGGAGCGGTCCATACCCTTACAGAACCGCTTCGGGCTGCGGTTCCTCCGGCGCCACGCCGGTGAGGCTGTACTTCACCAGGCCGCGCCGCACCTC
>JBAWDI010000965.1:0-15529 GCA_049590695.1 Bryobacteraceae bacterium | reverse complement strand
ATTCTAGGCTGTTCTTGGACAACATATCGGAATTATCCGACGGTAACCCTAAAACCATGCCCGAGGGTCAACAGGAATAGTTATCTTTTTTCGGTATTGCGCCGGGGGACCGAAATATGATGGTGTTGTTCGTTGGGTAGGAATATATTCCAGCGGAGCGTGGCATGGATCTGAGAATTCAAGGGGAGAGTTTGGAGGGAGCGCTTGCCCCCCAAACTTCCCGTACGCAAGAAACGCCGCTGATCAGCCAGAGCGAGGGCCAGCGTGTCCCGGAAGCGGTGGAAAGCGGCCGGGATTCGGTTCAAATCTCGGACCTTTCCGCACGGCTTTCAGCGGCCAACCAGCAGGAGGATGCCCGGGAGTCCGACCGCGTCTCGACGCTGGCGGCCCTCTATGCGCGCGGCGGGTACCAGGTGGGCCCCGAAAATCTGAGCCACGCGCTGGTGTCTCACGCTCTCAGCGGGGCCACCGAGGGAGACGAGGCGTGACTGCCGAGGGCCGGCTTGGCGAGCATGTCGGGCGTGCGGAAGGTCATATGCACGGCGCTCTGAAAAACTGGGATGCCGCCAGCCTGCCGCGTTGCGAGGAGTGCTGCGAGCTTCTTCGCGGGGCCATTGCGGAATTGGAGGGCGCGTGGCGGGCCGCGCAAGAGGGCGCACCCGCATCCGTTGCGGTCAAGAAACGGCTATATCAGCTCCGCGCCGATATCGGCGTCATGATCCGGCTGGTGGATGCCTCCACCGCGTTTTGCCGCGGCCTGGCGCTCCGCATCGGCGCCGCCGGTGACGAGGTCTCGGCGGAGTCCCGGACGGCGCCGCCCCTCTGGAGCCAAAGAGTAGCCTGATGTCCAGCCTGATCGCATCGATGACCACCGCGGGGAATGCGCTGGACGTGTACCAGCAAGCCCTCACCGTGGTCCAGAACAACATCACCAACTCCTCCACTCCGGGCTATGCCACGCAGTCCCTGAACATGGTGGCGCAGCCCCTCGATGTGGCCGGCGGCCTGGCCGGTGGAGTCGCCGCGCAAGGCTTGGAAAGCTCGCGCGACGAATACGCGGAAGAAGAGGTTCGCCGTCAAATGCAGTCCTTGGGCACCTACGAAACGCAGGCGTCGGGACTCTCTTCCATCGAGAATCTGTTCGATGTCACCGGCAACAGCGGCATTCCGGCGGACCTGAGCAACCTGTATTCGAGCTTCTCCGCGTGGGCCGCATCGCCCGGCAGCGCGTCCGCGGAGCAGACGGTCATCGCCGATGCCGGCAACCTGGCCAGCGATGTGCATAGGCTGTCGGCGTCGCTGACCCAGGTGTCAAGCGGCGTGGAAAGCCAAATCGGCTCCACGGTCACCCAGATCAACCAACTCGCTTCCAATATTCGGCAGTACAACGTCGAACGGTTGCAGCAGGGTTCGTCCGACCCCGGAACCGACGCCAGCATGACCTCTTCGCTCGAGCAACTTTCCGAGCTGGTGAATGTCAGCGTGGTGAACCAGCCGGATGGAACGGTCACGGTGTTGTTGAACGGCGGCTCGCCGCTCGTGATGGGCACCAGCCAATACTCCATTTCGAGCGCCCAGTCGGTCCTCAGCGGCGCCGTCAACCAGCAGTCGCCTCCCTCCGCCCAGATTCTGGACTCGCAGGGCAACGACATCACCAGCCAGATTCAAGGCGGGCAACTCGGCGGCTTGCTGGATGTGCACAACAATGTGCTGGCGTCGCTGGTGGGCGACGGCCAGCAGGCCGGGTCGCTCAACCAGTTCGCCAAGGCATTCGCCGATACCGTGAATGGCATCCTGCAATCCGGGACGGTTTCAACCGGGACCGGGGCCGCTCAGGGCGCCCCGCTGTTTACTTACGACAATTCCGACCCCACGTTGGCAGCCGCCAGTTTCGCCTTGAACCCGGCTATTACGCCCGCTCAACTGGCCCCGGTCGACGCCCAGGGAAACGCCAACGGCAACGCCAACCAGTTGGCATCCTTGGCCAGTTCGACTTCCGCCGGCGGTGTGAACGGTCTCACTTTTGGGGATTTTTTCAGCGGAATTGCCTCCTTTGTGGGCCAGGAGAGTTCCACGGCCAGCACCAACCAGCAGGCCCAACAGCAGGTCGTGACACAAACCGAAGCCCTTCGCGACCAGGCCTCCGGCGTTTCTTTGGACGACCAGGCGGTGTCCCTGCTCAGTTATCAAAAAGGCTACGAAGCCACTGCCCGCCTGTTGACCACTTTGAACTCCATTGCGGAAACAACTATTGAGATGATTACGGAGTAGATGAGGAATCGCGATGCTGCCAGCCGTTAATGGTCCGGGTGAACAGTTTCTCACGGACCTCGACCAGATCCAATCGGCCATGAACACCGTCCAGCGGCAGTTGAGCTCGGGCCTCCGCGTCGGACAAGCGTCGGACGACCCGTCCGCCGTGCCTTCCATCCTGGAACTGCAATCTGAGATCGCCCAGAACACCCAGGCGCAAACCAATTTGAACCAGGTCAAAACCGAACTGCTGACCGGCGATGCCTCACTCCAGCAGGCGGTTACGCTGGTCGAGCAAGCCACTACCCTAGCTGCGCAAGCCGCCAGCGGGACCAGCACGGACACTCAGAATGCCTCCCTGGCGGCGCAGATTCAGGGCATTCAGCAACAGTTGGTCAACCTGAGCAACACCACCGTCGGCGGCCGCTACATCTTCAGCGGCGATTCCGACGAGCAGGCCGCCTACGCGCTCGACTCGACACAACCCAACGGCGTTCGGCAACTGTCCCCGGCCACCTCCACGATGGCGATTACCGATGTGAATGGCAACACGCTATGGAAGCCCATGACGGCGCAGCAGATCTTCGATGCGCGGAACACCGACGGCTCAAATGCCGCCGGCAATGTCTTCGCCGCCGTGAACAGCTTGTTGACCGCTCTCCAAAACAACGACAGTTCGGCGGCTACGGCGTCCGTGGAATCCCTGAACGCCGCCGACGATTATCTCAACCAGCAGTTGGGGCTCATTGGCATCGCGGAAGACCGGGTGGAGAACGCCACTACCGCCGCCTCCCAGTCGGTCACAACCGAAACGGCTGACCTCGGCACCCTGCGCGACGCCGATACGGCCGGCGACGCCATCCAGCTTTCTCAGTTGAATACTCAGCAGCAGGCTGCCCTGAGCGCGCGCGCCACCATGTCGCAGAGCAACCTTTTTGATTTCCTGGCCTGATCCCCACGGAGAAACTGATGACGGACCTTCAGTTCGACGACCAAACTCAGGGCGGCAGGCAATTCCCGGCAAACGCCGCGGAGTGCCAGCTAGAGCTGCTCTCACCCGGCCAAATTGAACTCGCGCGCCGGGCTTTTGATAAGTTTCGCAGCGGGCTTTCCGCACTGCTTACCGGCTGTTTTTGCGTTCCCGCCGACATCCGGTTTGCCGGCGCGGACCAGCAGCCCCTGTCGCAGGCGCTGAGCCAAGACCAGAGTGGCGCCTGCACCGTGTTTCTGGAACTCCACTCTCTTCAAAACTGCGCGTACCTGACGCTGGGCCACAGTTTCGTTTGCACCGCACTGGAATTGCTGCTGGGCGCGCCGGCCGAGGTTACCGCCGCGCCGCGTGAATCTCTGACCGAAGTCGACCTCCACGTCATCCACGGACTCCTCGAACTGGTTGTCGACGAACTCTGCGACGCCTGGCAATCCATCGGCGGCGCTTCCTTCCGTCTGGCGTCCGCGGGTCTCGCGGGACGATTCGCCGGCGCGGAGGCGGATGACCGGAGCGTCCTCGTGCTGAGGGCCGAAGTCGGGATGCGCGACTCCGCCGATTCGATACGGCTCATTGTTCCGTCTGTCCTGGTCCGGCTGGCCGCCGAGCAGGTTCCGGACTCTGCCACGACGGCTGGGGCGGCAAATCGCCGCGCGCTGCTGGACGCGCTGGACGCAGCTTCTCTGGAGGTCGAGGCGTTTCTTCCGGCCGGCGACATTCGGGTACGCGATCTGCTGCTGCTGAAGCCGGGGTCGATCCTGGAACTGCCCCCCAAGGCTGACACGCCCATCGAGGGCCACATCAATGGAGTGGCCAAGTTCCAAGGGGAACTGGTCAACACCGGCAAGTCCGTGGGATTTCAAGTCTGGTCGTGGCTGGCCCCCGGCGATTCTTCCGAGAGATCGCTTCAATAGGGCTGAGCGGCCAGGTGCATCAGCAGACTCCTGCAGAGTCGAACGATGGGATCGGCGGGCTCCGCTTTCCATATGGCCGGGCATTCGTCCAGCCGTGCCACAACCGCTTTGAGCAGATCCAGGTTCTCTTCCTCCAAAGCGAGGCCGTGGGGGGAGGAGCGGAGCTCCAATCCCTTTGCGAACTCCTTCCGGAGCGCTGCTTCGTCCCGGCAGGCCCAGGCTCTCAGAATGTTGCCCGCCTGGTGTGCGGGCGTCACCGGAACCGGATCGGACATGATACAGACCTTATCGGCGGTTCCGGTAAGAATTTTCGCATTTCTTAGCGTTTTTCCGGGTGGAAGCGAGAAGTTTTCCTAGAATTCGGCGGCCGGCCACCGATGTGAACAGGGAGGCTAGCAATGATCTATGTGACCCGTCTCAATCACACATCCGTGCTTCTCAACTCCGATCTCATCGAATACGTTGAGACCACCCCCGACACGGTGATTAGCCTCACTACGGGCCAGAAGCTGATGGTGCGCGAGACCGCGGAAGAGTTGGTGGCTCGTGTAGTGCGTTATCGCCGGTCGATTATGGCGCGGGATTTCGAGGAACACCTGGCACCCGACGGGGTCAGGCCTTGACCATGGCGAAGGAAAGCTACTCTCATGGCGGACGCGAAGGCAGGAAGACCGAAAAAGGTCGCCGCTGAGCGACCCGATCTGGCATCCTTGGGCGGTCTGGTGGCAGGCGTGGGCGGCATCCTGACGGGACTGCTGCTCGAGGGTGGCAGGGTCAAGGACGTGGCCCAGTTCACCGCGGCGCTCATCGTGTTCGGAGGCACCCTTGGCGCCGTGATGCTGACCACACCGATGCCCGTCCTGATCCGCGCCGCGGGCAAGATCAGATCGGTCTTCTTCGATCGGGTTTACACGCCGGACGGAGTGATCGAAGAGATCATCGAGTATGCCACGCAGGCGCGCAAGCAGGGTATCGTCTCGCTCGAACAGCAAGCCGCGGCCATTCAGGATCCGTTTCTGCGCAAGACGCTCAACCTGGCGGTGGACGGGATCGACATGAGCCAGATTCGCAGCATCATGGAGCTTGAAATCGCTCTCCTGGAGCAGGACGGCGAGATGGAAGCCAAGGTGTTCGAGTCCGCCGGAGGCTATTCGCCAACCATCGGAATTATCGGTGCGGTACTGGGCCTGATCCAGGTCATGAAGAACCTCGCCAACATCGACGAGGTGGGGCGGGGCATCGCCGTGGCGTTTGTGGCCACGGTTTACGGTGTGGCCTCGGCCAATCTGCTGTTTCTTCCGGCGGCTAACAAGCTGAAGGCCCGGGTGCGGGAAGCAGTGCGTATCCGCGAAGTGATGCTCGAGGGCGTGCTCGCCATCGTGGAGGGCCTGAATCCGAAACTGATCCGAACCAAACTCGAAGCTTATCAAAAGCAGCAGCCGGCCTCCAGCCAGAAGAGGAAAACCAAGACCAAGTTGGAGACTGCCGGCGAACCTGCCGCCGCGGAAGGTTGATGTGGCGCGCAAGCAACGACATCCCGACCATGAAAACCACGACCGGTGGTTGGTATCATACGCCGACTTCATCACTTTGATGTTTGCCTTTTTCGTGGTGATGTTTGCCACGTCCCAGACGGACAAGGCCCGCGCCCAGCAGGTTTCCGATTCCGTTAAGCAGGCTCTGGATAAGGGCGGGGTTGCGGCCGCGGTCCGCGAAATTCTCGGAGGCACGGTGGATGAGAAGGGCAAGGGTAACGCCCAGATGAGGGGCCCGGGCGGGTCGGAGCCGAAAAACTCAAGGCCGCCGGTCGCCATCGCCGAACTGTTGCCCACGATGCAGTACTTAAGCAAATCACTCGAAGACGAAATCCACCAGGGCAAGATCGAGATGCACTTGGAGCCGCGCGGTCTGGTGGTCAGCCTCCGGCAGGCGACCTTCTTCCCATCCGGCGAAGACACCGTCGATCCCAAAACTTACCCCAGCATCGATAAAATCGCGCAAACCATCCGCGCCCTACCAAACGCGGTGCGGCTGGAAGGGCACACCGATTCGATCCCCATCCACACCGCGCGCTTCCGCAGCAATTGGGAGCTTTCGGCGGCCCGCGCCATTGCCATGATGGAGTTGTTCAGCGAGCACTTTGGAATCGCGCCGCAGCGCATGGCAATTGCCGGCTATGCGGACACGGCGCCGCTCGATTCCAACGACACGCCAGAGGGCCGGGCGCACAACCGCCGGGTGGGCATCGTGATCTTGAATCAGCAGGTCGGGGTCCCGGCGCCGTCCTCGTCCGGATCCGAAAAGGCTCCGGGAGGCAGCCCGGCCCCACCCAAGCCCGCCGGCCGGAAATCCGGGACCGAATAGGGCATTTAATTGCAGCGTAATTCCCCGAAAACATGCCGCGATTAATGAGCAAATACTTCGGAGAACTGGATTACTCTACGGAGGCGGTCTTCCAGTTTCCCGAAGGGATTCCTGGCTTCGAAGACCAGACCGCATTTGTTTTTCTCGAACAGTCCCAAACCCATCCGCTGGTCTTCATGCAAAGCCTCGTCCACCCGGGCTTGTGCTTCATTGCGGTCCCCGGACTTGTGGCGGATCCGGCGTATCGTCCGGATTTGTCTCCTGAGGATCTCGCTTTGCTCGGGCTCTCGCTAGAACCCGCGCCCCAGACCGGCTCGGACATCCTCTGCCTGACCTTGGTGACGGTTTCCGAGCAGGCCGGTCCCACCGTCAATCTGGCCTCGCCTATCGTCCTGAACCTGCGGAATCGCAAGGGTGTTCAGGCCATTCTGCCTTCCTCGAGTTACTCGCTCCGGCAGCCGCTTCTGGCGCAGGGGGACCTCGTCCCATGCTCGTAATGCGCCGGCGCGCGGGTGAAGGCTTCCTCATCGGAGTGGACATCGAGATTGAGATTCTGGAGGTGAGTCCGACGCGGGTCAAGATCGGCATCGTGGCTCCCGATGCTCTGCAGATCGTCAGGAAAGAGGTGGTTCTCACGCGCCAGGAAAACCTGACGGCCTCGCGGACTGCTCCTCCGCAGACCATAGCCTGGCTCAGCCGGCGACTTTCCAAGCCGCGCCAGGGGGCGTCTGCGAAGCTGACGGCCGTCAAGGATTTGACAGATTCCATAAAATTCGTGTCTGAATCAACGAAGACAAATCTCTGAGAAACTCCGCACAAAAACATTAGAAATGCGAGGGTCTTCTCCGATATGAACCAGTGAACGGCAGATACCTCGGGTATCCGAAAAAAAGGAGAACCTGGGCTCGGGCATGATGCCCGGGATGTATCCCGAACAGGACGTTACTATGCTTTCGGTTCAAACCAACTACGCATCGCTCATCGCACAGCAGAATTACAACGCGAACAGCGATTTCCAGACCAAGACGATCACCGCCATCACTTCCGGGTATCGCATCAACCAGTCGGGCGACGACGCCGCCGGCCTAGTGCAAGCCAACCAATATCGCAACCAGGTGGCCCAGCTCTCACAGGGTGTTCTGAACGCCAACAATGCTTTGAGTACCCTTCAGATCGCCGACGGCGCCATGAACAACATTTCCACCATGTTGGATCGCCTGCAGACTCTGGCAACCCAAGCGGCCAGCTTGCCCGACGGCCAGGGCAACGATGCCGAATTCCAGAGCGTTCTGACTGAAATCGACCGCGAGGCCGGCAACGTCGGTACGTCAAAAATGTCGGTGTACATCGGCGGCGCCTCCCCCACCGTCTCCATCGACATGTCCGCGAACAAAGTGGACACTAAGGGCTTGGGCCTGACCGGCGCGAAGCTCGACACGGCCGCCGATGCCACTACCGCCATCGCAACGATCACTGCCGCCGTCGCCGCCCTCGGCAAAGCCCAGGGCACAGTGGGCGCCGGAGAGAACGATCTGGCGTACGCCACCAGCCTGGCCAATTCGCAGATCGCCAACACCTCGGACGCCGAGGGCGCCATCCGCGACGCCGACATGGCCTCCGAAGCGGCTAACCTCACCAAAGCGCAGGTTCTGTCGCAGGCTTCGCTGGCCGCCATGGCCCAGGCGAACGCCGCGCCTCAGGGCGTGCTCACGCTGTTGAAGGGCTAGCCTTCCTAGTCTCTCAAATGGCCTGCGGGCCGAAGCCTCCGGCTTCGGCCCGCTTTTTGCATAGGAAATCGAGATGAGCACGACCAGCACAGCGTCCCCGACCTATTTCACCGGCGTCAGTACCTATGCCAGCGACCTGCAGCAAGTGATTACGCGTGCCGTCTCCATTGCTTCGATGCCGCTGCAGCTCATGCAGACCCAACTGCAAAATCTGGATGGTCGGCAGTCCGCATTAAGTGGCTTGGAATCAACATTTTCGGCGCTGCAGAGCGCCATCGCGGGGATCGCCACCGCGCTCGGGCCAAGCTCTTACAGCGCTACCTCGTCTTCCAGCGCCATCAGCGCTTCGGTCAGTTCGGGAGCGTTGGAAGGCTCCTATTCGGTCGATGTAACCGACCTCGGTTCCTACAGCACTTCCGTCAGCGACCCCTCGCTGCCGGCAGTCGCCGACCCCAGTTCGTCATCCATCAGTACCTCCTCCACTTACACCCTGACGGTCAACGGCACAACCACCACCATCACCCCGGCTGGCAGCAGTCTGATGGACCTCGCCCAAGCCATCAATTCGGCGTCGGCGGGGGTTCAGGCTTCCGTCGTCAACACCGGCTCCTCGTACAGTTTGGTCGTCCGCAGCACCAATTTGGCGGGAGATTCCATTCAGTTGAACGACGGCTCGCAGGATCTCCTCGATACCCTGACCACCGGTACGCCGGCCATTTACGACATCAGCGGCCTGGGCAGCGCCACCCAACCCATCGACAGTAGTTCGCGCACTGTGACGCTGGCGCCCGGTGTCACCATCAACCTGCTCCAGCAGACTCCCAGTGGACAGCCCGCCACGGTTACTGTTTCGCGCGACACGTCGGGAGTCAGCACCGCGATTTCGAGCTTCGTCGACGCCTATAATGCGGCTGTGGCTGCGTTGAATCAGCAGGTCGGTCAGAGTGGCGGAGCGCTGTCCGGCGACAGCACGATTTCGGACCTCCGTAATTCCCTGCGGCAGATCACGCAGTATAGCGGAACTTCGGGCGGCGTGACGCTATTGTCCCAGATGGGAATCAGCATGGACGACACCGGCGAACTGACGTTCGATGCGTCGCAGTTCAGCTCGGTCAGCGCCAGCGATCTCGATCAGTTCCTGGGCAGCGCCACCGGCGGCGGGTTCCTGCAAACTGCCACTAACGCCATGACTGCCGTCGAAGATCCCACCACGGGCTTCATACCGACTGCAACCAGCGACGTCAATGGCCAGATCACCCAGGAGAATAATCTGATCACCGCGGAAGAGCAGAAGATCAGCGATTTGCAATCTACGCTCACGCAGCAAATGGCTACCGCCGACGCTACCATTGCTTCGCTCGAACAGCAGAAGGACTACATTACCAATCTGTTCACCGCCATGATGAACAACGGCACGGACGGCTCGGGGGTCAAGTCGTATTAGCCATGCCCAAGACGGTGCCAGGTTGCGAGCCGCTGAAGTCTCTCGAGGCGGCCATTCGCAGAGCGGCGGCGGCGGACTGTCTGGCGGAAACCCTGGCTCTCACCGGCGAATACGTAACCAAGGTCGAGCAACGGATTCGGTCCCTGCCGGGGGGCTCGGAAGAACTGCCCACGCTGCGGAATCGGACGATTCTCCTGTTTGAGTTCGCAATCGCCATGGCGTCGGCCTCCCGCCAGTATGCTGCCGCCGAGCTGGAACAGGTGAAACTGCTGGCCCACTACCGGTATTCCACCGGTTCCTCCCAGCGTTTTGGAACCCGGGCCTGAACGTCACCCTCCTGACACGTCACGAATTTGACAGGCCGCCGCGGTTCCGAACTTCTTCGTTTTCAGGCCTTTTGCTCCCCGTGCGTTGGCACGCGACTTGCTCCTGGTTGTCTGCCATGTTGGACAGCGTCACCGGCAGTCTCGAACGCTATATGGATCTTCTCAGCGCCCGCCAGAAGATCGTCGCCTCCAACATCGCCAACGCCGACACACCCGGCTTCAAAACCAGGGACCTGGACTTCCAGTCGGAGTTTGCGTCGGCTCTGTCCGGAAGCCAGCCGCAAGCGTCGGAGGTGGCGGGACTTCCGGTAAAGAATGACGGCAACAACGTGAGCCTCGACCGCGAGGCCCGTCTGCTGGCGGAGAACGCGATGCGGTTCAACCTCGCCTCCAGCCTGATTAAAGAGCAGGTTCGCATGGTGAAAGACGCGATTCAGGAAGGAAAAAGCTCATGAGCCTCTTCGCGGCGTTATCGGTGAGCGCTTCGGGAATGGCGGCGCAGCGCACGCGCGCCGAACTGCTCGTCCAGAACATCGCCAACTCGGAAACTACGCGCACCGCGGAAGGCGGTCCGTACCGGCGCAAGGATGCCATTTTTTCCAGCGAGTCCGTCTCATCGGCGTTTTCCTCCGAGTTGGACGCTCAGATCAACGGCTCCTCCACGGGCGTCAAGGTCTCCGGCATATCCGTGGACAACAGCGAGCCGGAACGGCGCTATATGCCCGGACACCCGGACGCCGATGCCGATGGATACGTGTCCATGCCGCGCGTCAACCCGGCCGAAGACATGGTAGACCTGATGGGCGCCAGCCGAAGCTACCAGGCCAATGTTTCGGCGATGTCGGCTGTGAAAGACATGATTCAGCATTCCATCGATTTGTTGAAGTAAGCGAGGAACAACAAAATGCCCGACCCCATTTCCGCGATTGGTTCCATTTCCAGTTTGGAACCGCTGCAGCCTCTCGCACAGACCGGAAAGCCGGGCGAGTTCCAGAGCGTCCTCGAAGGGACCATTCAAACACTGGAAGCGAGCAACAACCAGGCCGCCGACGCCGTGCAGAAGTTTCTGACCGGCGAGAATGAGGAGCTGCATACTACCGTCCTGGCGGCTCAAAAGGCGGAGATCGCCTTCGATCTAGGTCTCCAGGTGCGCAACAAGGTGGTTTCGGCGTACCAGGAAATCATGCGCATGCAGATGTAAGACCCACCCCCACCCATGGACCAATTGATCAAGCTCTTTTCAGGCCTCTCCACGCGGCAGCGGATTTCCATCGTGCTGGCCGCGATTCTGACTGGCGCCGGAATCTTCTGGCTTGCTCGATGGAAGCGGGAGAGCGATTTCCGGCCGCTTTACACCTCGATGGCCCCGGAAGATGCCGCCGGCGTGGTGCAGAAGCTGCGCGAAACCGGAGTGGACTTTCGCCTTTCGGAAAACGGCGGCACCGTCCTGGTGTCTTCTTCGAAACTGGCGGAATCCAGGCTTGCCCTGGCCGCGGCCGGCCTTCCCAAGACCGGCCGCATCGGCTTCGAGCTGTTTGACAAGAGCGCCTTCGGCGCCACCGATTTCGTCGAGCACATCAATTACAAGCGCGCCCTCGAGGGTGAGCTGGAACGTTCCGTGATGTCGCTGGCCGAGGTGGAGGAAGCGCGCGTGCACCTGACCCTGCCCAAGGAGTCCGTTTTCCTGGACAAACAGGAACCCGCCAAGGCCAGCGTGGTATTGAAATTGCGGCCGGCCGCGCAAATCTCGCAGCAGAACGTGTTTGCCATCACCAACCTGGTGGCCAGCGCAGTGGAAGGGCTGGGGCCGGAATCTGTTTCGGTCGTGGATATGAACGGCAACCTGTTGAACCGCCCCCGCAGACAGGGTGACAATGACAGCTCGCAGATTACCAGCGAAGCGCTGGAGGTCCGCCAGCAACTGGAGCGCGATCTGGTCGCCAAGATTCATTCCACACTCGAGCCGCTCATCGGGCCCGACCGTTTCCGCGCGGGGGCCTCGGTGGAATGCGACCTCACCAGCGGGGAGCAGCAGGAAGAGACTTTCGACCCCACGCATTCCGTGATGGTCAGCTCTCAAAAGACCGAGGACGTCACCGACCGTGCCGCGGCGGCCTCCGGGGTTCCGGGGACTGCCTCCAATTTGCCGGGAGGCCAGGCGAAGCCCGCCGGCGGTTCCGGAGGGTTGTCCCGCCGCACCGAGAACGTCTCCTTCCAGACCAGCCGGATCATTCGCCAGACCCACATCCCGCAAGGCGTGATCCGGCGCATGTCGCTTTCCGTGCTGGTCGATCAGACGGTGCAGTGGGAGGGCGAAGGCGCCGCCAAACATCGCGTTCTGGTGCCCCCGGCGCCGGAAACCATCAAGACCATCAAGGATCTGGTTGCCGCCGCCACTGGTTTCAACGCCGAGCGTGGCGACCAGCTCATTGTGGAAAGTCTTCCCTTCGAGTCCAGTCTCAACGCCCCGCCGCCGGCGGTCAGCGCTCCGAAACCGAAACCCGCGCCCGCCGGCCCCGCCTGGATCGAGTTTCTCAGGCAGAATCGCGACCTGATGGTCCCCGTTGCGTTGGGAGCCACCTTGCTTCTGTTCGTCATCCGCTCTGTCATGTGGCTGTTCGCGCGCCGCAAGCCCGAACCGGAGGTTGAACTCCCCGCTCAGTTGCCGCCGGGCAGCCCCGCGTCATCCCCGCAACTCGCCGGCGAGCCTGCTGTTCGTTCCGCCGTTGGCGTACGCGAGGATCAGAGCCTCGAGGTGGCCGCCCGTGTGCGGCAGTTGGCGCAGAGCGACCTCCCTCTGGCGGCGAATGTGCTCCGGCTCTGGCTTCAGGAAAGTGAGTCCCGGTCATGACCCCTTCCGCCAATGCACGGCCCGCGCCGGTGTCCGGCCCCCGCAAGGCCGCCATGTTCCTGATGGGTGTCGGCGATCAGGTGGGTACGGAGGTCTTGCGCCACCTGGCCCCCGAGGAGGTCCGCCGTATCACCACCGAGATTGCCGCCACCAAGACTGTGGGATCGGAGCAGATGCTCTTCGTTTTTCGAGAGTTTGAGACGCTCACCACCGAAGGGCGGCTCTTCGCCAAAGGCGGAGTCGATTGTGCCCGCCGCCTGGTGGAACATGCGTTCGGGGCGGAATCCGCGCAGAAGCTGCTGGCCGCTGTCCCGGATCCCGAACCCACCACGGCTGGTGCGGGCCTTCTCGAGAACACCGACCCCCAACAGCTCGCCATGTTTCTGAAAGACGAGCACCCGCAAACCATCGCCGTGGTGCTCTCCAACCTCTCCGCGGAGGTCGCCGGCGGTTTGTTGAAGTCCTTTCCCGAGGAAACTCAGGCGCAAGTGGCATTGCGCATGGCCTCCCTCGACAGAGTTTCGCCGGAGGTCTTCCAAAAGGTCGCCGAGGCGATCGGAAGCAAGCTCAGGAGTATTCGCCAGATCGGCAAGACGGATGGTGTCCGGGCGCTCGCCGCGCTGCTCAATCACATGGGCGTCGAGCAGGCCGAGGCCCTCCTGGCCAAGGTCGAGGAACAGAACCAGCCGGTTGCCGATTCCGTGCGCAGCCTCATGTTCCTGTTCGACGATCTTCTCTCCATCGACAAGGAGGGAATGCGCGCGCTGGTGGGCAAGCTCGACCGCAAAGTGCTCACCTTGGCCCTCAAGGGCACCAACGCCAAGATGCGGGAACACTTCACGCAATGCATGTCGCAGCGCAGCGCCGAAATGCTGGCCGAGGATATGGAGGCCCTGGGGCCCGTGCGAATCCGCGATGTCGAGGCGGCCCAAAAGGAAATAATCCTCGCCCTCCGGCAGCTTCAGCAAGCGGGCACCGTCTCGCTGAACCGTGAGGGCGGAGACGAGTATGTTGTCTAGGGTTCTCACCGAGACGGAGGCCAAGGTCGCCCCGGCTGTGTGGCGCAACCAAGCCCCGTGCGGCGCCGTTCCCGTGGCTAGCCCCAGAAGCAGAATCGAATCGGAAGCCGAGACCCGGAAAGCCCAGACGGAGGAACTCAACGCGGCCATCGAACTGCGGGTCCGCCAGGCTTATGAGTCCGGCTTTCGGGAAGGCGAAGCTGCTGTCCGCCAAAGCGCCGAAAGCCAGGTGCGCGAAGCCGTCGAAAAACTGGCCGCCACCGTGGTTGAAGTGGCCGCCACACGCGGCGACGCCATCCACCGGGCCGAAGCCGATATCGTGCGGCTCTCCATTGAAATTGCGCGCCGCATCCTGCATCGTGAGCTCTCGCTCGATACCTCCGCCCTCGAGGCGCTGATCCGGGCCGCGCTGGAGAAACTGCGCGCGCAGGAAGTCTATCGAGTGCGGGTTCACCCCGATCAGGGACAGTTGGTTCGGGCCTGCTTGCAACAGATCGGCCGGGACCCCGGCATCGAAGTGGTCAGCGACGCCTCGCAACCGCGCGGCGGCGCCGTCTTTGAGATCAGCCGCGGCTCTTTGGACGCCTCCGTGGAGACGCAACTTCGCGAAATTGAGCACGGCTTGGCCGACCACCTGGAAGAACGCGCATGACCTGCCCTCAAACGCCTCGCCCCCAGACCCTTGATTTGCTCCCCTACATCGCGCATGTTCGCGATGCCGAGCTTCTGCCGTGGACCGGGGAGGTAGCCGAGGTGGTCGGCATCCTGATCGCTTCCAAGGGACCGGCCGTCGCGGTGGGAGACTTCTGCGAGGTCACCACATCTTCGGGCCGGCGCATTCGCACGCAAGTGATCGGTTTTCGAAATGGACATGTGCTCTCAATGCCGCTGGAGGAGATCGACGGGGTGCAGTTGAATGATCGCATCGTCGCCCGCCAGGGCGAAGCGCGCGTGGCGGTCGGTCCCGGCCTCATCGGACGGGTCTTGGACGGTTTCGGCCGTCCGCTCGATCGCGGACCGGGAATTCAGCCCCACGCGCAGTATCGCCTGTACCAGCCTCCCAAAAGCCCGCTCGACCGCGAGCACATCACCGAGCCGATCATAACCGGCATTCGTGCCATCGACGCGCTGACGCTCTGCGGCAAAGGGCAGCGCATGGGAATTTTCGGCGGCAGCGGCGTGGGTAAGAGCACCCTGCTCGGATCGATGGCCCGCCACAATTCCGCCGACGTCACCGTCATAGCTCTGATCGGCGAGCGCAATCGCGAGGTCCGCGCCTTTCTCGAGCACGACATGGGGCCTGAGGGCTCGAAGCATTCCATCGTGGTCTGCGCCACCTCCGACCAACCCGCTCCCTTGCGCGTGCGCGCCTGTTTCGTGGCCCTCGCGGTCGCCGAATACTTCCGCGATCAGGGCGCCGATGTCCTTTTTATCATGGACTCCGTCACGCGCCTGGCCATGGCCCAGCGGGAGATCGGCTTGGCGGCTGGCGAGCCACCCAGCCAAAAGGGTTACACGCCCTCGGTCTTCAACCTTCTTCCAAAGGTCCTGGAACGTGCCGGGCGGTTTCAAAAGGGCTCGATCACCGGCTTCTTCACGGTGCTGGTGGAGGGCGACGACTTCAACGAACCGATTTGCGATGC
>JBAWDI010000964.1:0-3483 GCA_049590695.1 Bryobacteraceae bacterium | reverse complement strand
CGTCCGGTATTGGACGGAGCCGTGAGGGACGTCCTGCAATTCATCGAAGCGCGGCGGACTGCCGGGGATCTCGAAATAGCTCCAGTGGACGGCGCCGCCCGGCCGCACGTTGGGGTTCGATTGGTCGATGCCGCGAACTCCATCCACGAAGAACACATACCGGTAAACGTCCGGTTCGAGGGGACCGATGGTCACCGTCCAAAGGCCGGTCGGGTCCTTGTGCATCGGCACGCTCCACATGCCGGGTTGGTCCTTGACCGCGCCCGCTGGCTTGGGGTTCAGCGTGCCTATGCTTGCCGAAACCAATACCACGGAGGCTTTCGGCGCCCTGATCCGGAAAGTAACCCGATGATCGGGGCCGACCTCGGGGGAAATGATCGGCTCTGGCCGCTCTCCGCCCGGAATTTGGGAAAACGTAACAGCGGCCATCGAGGCCAACAGGAAAGTCGAACGTCGAACAGGACCGGCCACTGCCTGACTCCTTCGCACCATCGCCTCATGTTATCGTATCCCCAGAAAGAGTGGCCCCATGGCAGACGAAGGCGACATCGACATCCTGATCCGGACCGGCTTGCAGAACCCGATTGGAGTTGGCTTGGCGAAGAGTCTTTTGCAGGAGGCCGGGATACCGTTCTTTACCATGGACCAGAATATCGCAGCGCGCCAAGAGAGCGGGAATTTTATCGGTTGGTGGAGCGTTCGCGTGCCACGGGAGAGAGAAGCCGAGGCTCGTGAGATTCTGGCGAGCGTGGAAGAAATGAAGTAGTTCAGCCGTGAATCAGGTACATGAACCAGCCACCGCCCAGCGTAGTCAGCGCACAGCAGAAGAACGTGTGAATCGCGACGGATAGCCGCTCGCGCGGAGTGCGGTGCTCGACCATCGCCATGGCCATCGAAAGCAAAAGCGCGGCAAGCAGAGTGAATGTGAGGTGCGGCATCACTGCCTTCGCTCCTTTCGCAGATCCAGGGCGCTCGACACTCCCAGCAGATTGAACAGACCCGCCATCAGCAGCAGTGTCGACCCATACTCGTGCAAACGGCCGCTGAGGAATCCACTGGAGCCGTCGAAAAGCCGCGCCGCCAGGTAAGGTCCGCCCGCGAGAAGTTTCGCAAAAGCTCCGGTCTTGAACGCCAATGCAGTGAAGCCATCGAGGCCGGCGAGCTCGGCGGGATCGGGCCATCGGCATCCACCCTGGAGCGCAAATCCGGCGGCGAACGCAGCCGAGACCAGGAATGCGAATACCCCGAACTGGAGGTAGCGCCGCATCAGCAGGTACGCGCCTCCAGGGACCAGCCATCCAAATGCGGCGAACAGCAGAACGCTCATCGGGCGCCTCCGACTTCCTCCGCGGGTTGCGATCGGGGCACCAGGAAGCTTCGCTTCCACCTGGTCCTCGTCAAGAAATGTTGCGCCACGTCGACGACGCGACCCAGAGTCCACTCCTGAAGATCGGAGGTGGGCGCGTCATAGGACCAGTAGACCAGCAGCGGCTTGCCCACGACATTCTCCCGCGGCACGAAGCCCCAATAGCGGCTATCGGCGGAGTTGTCGCGGTTGTCGCCCAGCGCGAAGAGCATGCCGGGAGGCACGACCACTTCGCCCGACCGCACGTGGTGTTGGAACATGTCGCGGCCGCGCGGAGTGGTGAAGGCTTCCGGCGCGAGCGGGAAGTTGTCGCGGTAGGGATCGGGTTGACTCGCAATGTGCTGAACGTAAGGTTCGACGAGCCGGCGGCCATTACGGACGACCTGCCCTTTCACGAGGCGAATGCGGTCGCCCGGCAGGCCGATGATGCGCTTCACCCAAGTCTGGCGGGGATCTTCGGGATAGAGAAAGACCACGATGTCACCGCGCTCCAACTGGCGATAGGGCAAGATGTAGCGACCCAACGGTCCAGGGTCGGCGAATACCATCCGGTCCACCAGGATGTGGTCGCCTATGAGGAGGTTGCCTTCCATGGAACCCGTGGGGATTACGTAAGCCTGGACCAGGGTGGTGGTGGCGAACAGGTAGATGAGCAGCGTGCAGGCCCACTCCGTTACGGAGCTACGCTTGGCAGGTTTGCGGCCTGCGGACCAGACGGCGGCGGCTCTTTCGCGGACCGTGGTTCGGAGCCAATCGGCCATCACCTGTCCGGTGAAACGAAGCAGCGTCAGCCCGCCGGAACGCCGCGCCAGGTCGCGGCAGCGGTCGCGGAGAAGCTGCTCCATGGGACGGCCATACTGGCGGCGAAACTCAGGCGGATAGGCGTAAAGAAGGACGGAGTAGAGACGGCAGAAGACGCCCATCGGATTGGATTGGGAAGTCATGCGCTTTCTCCGGCCAGTCTGGCCATGGCCACCGTCACTGCACCGGCTAGGCGCTGCGCCTCGGCGCGCACCATGCGTTTCCCGAGTGCCGTCATACGGTAATAGCGGCGGCGTTCGTCGTCGATGGCGGGATCGGGGCGTTCGCCGGATTCCTCCACCAATCCGGCCGCGAGCATGCGTTTCAGGCACCCGTAGAGCGTGCCGGGGCCGAGTTGGAGTGCGCCATCGGTTTGTTGCGCGACATCCCGCATGATGCCGTAGCCGTGCCGTTCCTCCTCGGCCAACGCGAGCAAAATGTGAAAGACCGGCGGGGTGAGCGGGAGCAGCTCTTGAGGTGATTGATGCTTCGTCATAAATACATCCGTTACGGATATAATAAACCATCCGCATTTGGGTGTCAATAGGACAGACGTCGAAAGCCCATCGGGAGTTCGGGATGATCGGCTCAATGCTCCCGGCATCCCTCGTGCGGAAGAGAGACTTCGGTTATGATTGCGTCATGAGGACCGCTGGTTTGTTTGCTTGTGTCGGTCTGGCGATATCCGCTAATTGTCAGCCGTCCGCGCCCGATAACGCCGAGCAACAAGCGATTCTCTCCCGCATCCGCGAGGGCGCGATCAGCTATGCCGACCGGTTGCAGGATTTCACCTGCATCGAGATTACGGTCCGCAGCGCCGGGGGTTTGGGCGCCCACACACATTGGAAGCGGCTCGAACAACAGGAGCTGGAGCTCACTTATGTAGCCCACAGGGAGGGCCTGAAGCTGCTAAAGGTGAACGGCAAGCCGGCGACCGCCGGCAAAATAAAGAAGGGTGCGTATTTCAGCCCCGGAGGCGAGTTTGGTTCTTACTTCCGTAAGGTCTTCGACCCGAAGGCCCAGGCGGAGTTCGATTGGGACCACGAGGAGGCCTTGCTTGGCCGCCGCACTTGCGTGTTCCGCTACCGCGTGCCGCGATCGACCTCCACATGGTCGGTTACGGCCAACGCCGATGAGATTGTAATGGGGCACCACGGTGTCGTTCATGCCGACCGCCAAACCGGCGCCGTGATGCGGCTCCAGCTCGAGACGGAAATATCGGACGGCAAGCCGGTCGGAATACAGGCGGATGTTCGTTATGGCCTGGTTGAAATCGCAGGCCAGGAGTTTTTGCTGCCGCAGACGGTGGAAGAGAT
>JBAWDI010000963.1:0-3979 GCA_049590695.1 Bryobacteraceae bacterium | reverse complement strand
GGGAGAGCGTGGGGCTGAAGACGAGGGCATCCGCCAGAGATGTGCCGTAGATCGAGATGTAGGAACCTGGAGCAAGTCCCCGGCCCACCTGGGTACTGCTCGCGTTGACCACGCCGTTACCGTTGATCGCTGGGGGAAACACCCCGTACCCATCGAATTCCACCGTGAGTCCGCCCGCGGTAGCCGTGAAGATCTGGTCGCCGGGCTGCGGGCCGGTACCGACCAGGGCGAACCCTATCCCCTGGTTCGTGGTTGTGTAGGCGGTAGTGATGGTGCCGCCGCCCGTGACGACGTTGAACAGCGGCGCCTGAGCCGGGATGGGCACTCCATACTGGTCCACCAATTCGAAACCGAGGTAGCAGCACTGCGGCGTGCTCACCGTGGTGGCAAACGAACCGTTGACCACCGGGAAGATGTTATACGGCGCGCCGTTCCCCACGAAATACAGGTACGGCACGCGCAACGTAGGTCCGGCGCCGGTAACGACGATAAACCCTTCGTACGATCCCGGGCTGGGGCGGCTGCCCTGAAGAGTGACTGTCACGCTGTTCTGGCCCGGTGCCAAAGTGATGCTGGAGGGCGAGACAGTTACGCTCGCATTGGGGGGCTCGACGGCGAAGTTGAAGGTCGCGGTGGAAGTGCCGACGTTGGTGATGTTCAGCGTGCGGCGGATGGGCAAGGAGCCGGCGCCGATCGCCCCGAACGAAATGGTGGCCGGGTCGAGCGTGGCGGCGACGTTGACCGCGTCTCCCACGCTCAGCTTGCCCGCGCCCACGGCGTTTACGCTAGCCGCGACGCCGCCATCCGTCACATCCTGCGTGGCGGTATTGACCACGGCCGATTTGAGTTGCGCGGGTTTCCAGGTGCTGTGATTCTGTTTCACCAGCGCCACCGCCCCGGCCACCATGGGCACCGCGTAACTGGTGCCCGTCACGCTGGTATATCCCGTGGCGTTGTACGCGTCGCCGTTGGGGTCGAGCTTCTGGGCGGCGGTGTAGAGGTCGGCGCCGGGCGCCACCAGTTCCGGCTTGATCACGAATGTCGGAGTGCTGCCGAAATTTCCGATGGAAGGCCCTCGCGAAGATTCGGGCCACACGGCGTTGGCCGCGGCGCTCACCGGCGCGAAAGTCAGGTCCAGGGCGGCGGTTGCGCCCGGATTGGCAGCCAGGTACTTCTTCAGCGCCACGCCATCCGTGTTGCCGATCATGACGGCCGGAATGCCGGCGTCTTGCGCGAACACGCTGGCCAGCCAATCCAGGCCGCTTTCCTGGTAGATGATGACGCCAA
Source organism: Bryobacteraceae bacterium (assembly GCA_049590695.1). Lineage (GTDB taxonomy): Bacteria > Acidobacteriota > Terriglobia > Bryobacterales > Bryobacteraceae > Fen-178. The sequence goes on along the minus strand of JBAWDI010000963.1, from coordinate 2,692 downwards.
CCGCGCCCGCATTCTGCGCGTCGATCACCTTATTGCTTGGCAGGCACGTTCCGCGCTGGACCAACGCGATGGCCCCCGTGAGCGAGCCCGCCGGCAGAGCCGAGCAGGCCAGCCCGTCGTTCTGCAACTGGGTGACATCGCGGAGCGGCGCGGGCGAAGTCGACACCTGGGGCCCGTTGCTGTACAGGGCGTGGATATTCTGCAGGTTCGAGGGCGCGCCCGGGCCGTTCACGTGCACCGCCTGGTAGAACACGTGGGAATTCATGGACGCACCCACGGTGATGGCGTCAGGTGCGGTGCCGGGCGAGTGGATCGAATTGAGGGTGGGGTAGTTGGGAGCCGTGTTGCCGTCGTTGCCGGCTGCGGCCACCACCACCATCCCGAGTTGGACCGCGTTCTCTATCGCTTCGGCGTACACGTCGCAGTGCGTGTCGCCGCTGGAATCGGCGCAACTCGGATCGACGTCCAAGGGGCCGGAAGTGGCGGGATCGCCCTCACTCAACGAGAGCGTCACCACGTCCATGCCATCGCTCACGGCGTTGGTGAGCGCGTTTTGGATAGCGGCGTAGCTGGCGAAGTCATTCACGCCTGGTGAGCCGAAGATCTTGTAATTACCGAGGAACGCCTTGGGCGCGACGCCCTGGATGGTGGCCAGCGGCCCGGTGTTCTGCGCGCCCGCCGCAATCATGGCGATGGCTGTTCCGTGGCCCATGTGGTCGCGCGGCGAGTAGTCGTCCGGGGTATCGTATACCGCCGCATCCAGCGCCACGTAGCTGCGCGCCACAATCACTTTGTTGTTGGTGAAGGCGCAGTTGGCGGGAACGTCGCACACCGGAAAGCCCGCCGGCGATGTTAGCGAGGAATCCTGAAATCCCGGGTGATTCTGGTCGATTCCCGAATCGATGATCCCGATCTTGATGCCGGCTCCGCCGTTGGGGACGCCTCCCACCGGGATGTTCACCAGGCCCACCGCTTTGTCGAGGGCCGGCTTGTAGCGGGGCAGGTGAACCACGCGGACCACCCCCGGCATGCCAACTAGTTGCGCGGCTTCGTCGCGAGTGGCCGTCACAAAGACGGCGTTCACCAGCGTCTGCGCGGTCGAGATCACTTTCACCTTGCGGCGCGCCAGTTCCGCGAGCACACCGCTCTGGGCAGTGCGAATCCGCTGAAGCTGGGCCTGCGCCGCGGCGCTGTGGAGCGCGGCGCGGGAGGCGACCCTCCGGGCTACCGGCGGGTCCTTGAGGACCAACGCATAATCCACCAGGCGCCTGGGCGTCTGGCCGAATGCCGCGGACGCCAGTAACACAAAAGGGGTCAGACGCATTTTCATTCTCAGCCCTCCCTGGCACGGAGAATCTCATCGGCTACTTCGGCGGCGGCGCGCATTTCGCGCACGTCGTGAACGCGCACGATGTGGGCTCCGTTCAGCACGCAGGCGGCTACCGCCGCGGCAGTGGCGAACTTGGTCTCTTCGAGGTCCGGGTGGGCCAGGAAATGTTTGCGCGACGGTCCCACCATGATCGGCAGATCCAAGCCGGCGAGCTCCGTCAGCCGGCCCAGGATCAGCGAGTTCTGCTCCTTGCGTTTTCCAAAGCCGATGCCGGGGTCGATCACCAGCCTGGTCTTATCGATACCCACGCGGCGGGCGCGGCTGACGGTGGCATCGAGGTCGCGGGCGATCGCGCCCATGGGGTCGGGCATGGGGCCGAGCTTGGCCCAGGTCTCGGGGCGCCCGCGCATGTGGTTGAGAACCAGGCCGGCGTCGTGGTTGGAAACCGCGCGCGCAAGCTGCGGCTCGAAGGTGAGGCCGGAGGGGTCGTTGATGATCTCGACCCCCAACTCGAGGGCGCGCTCCGCCACTTCAGCCTTGTAGGTGTCCACGGAAACGGGGATGCTCAAGCGATCCTTCAAACGCTTGAGGACGGGGATGAGCCGCCGCATCTCCTCGGCGGCGGAGATACGCGCCGAGCCGGGCCGGGTGGATTCCGCGCCGATATCGACGATGTCGGCTCCCTGCTCCTCGAGTTCGATCGCGCGGGCAAAGGCGCGATCGGGATCGGCGTACTTGCCGCCGTCGGAGAAGGAATCCGGCGTGACGTTCAACACCGCCATCAGGACGGTGCGCTCGCCAAGCATGATCTCGCGGCGCTGCAGCTTCCAGTAATAGAGCTTTCTCACCTGTTCCCAATTTCGCACGTTTTGCGGGGGCCGGGGATCAAGAGCGGATCGGAAGGGGGATAAGAGTCTTCGCCGGTCTTCCTACTTCAACCGCCGGATCTTGAGGTTCCGGAACCACGCTTCAGTATCGTGGTTCTGGAGCGAGATCTGGCAGATCTTGCGCGGGTGCTTCACCAGCAGCTCGTCGACCGGCGAGCCCGCGCCCCAGCGCACGCCCGTTTCCCGCGCCACCTCCGGCGCATCCAGGCTGGCATCCACCACCTTCACGCCGTTGAGCCAGTGCTCGACGTGCTCGCCCCTGGCCACCAGCCGCGAATGGTTCCACTCACCTACCGGGCGCGTCGCGTCCCGAGACGGCGGAAACATATCGTACAGGGCGCCCGCCTGGTGGCTCGGCCCCACGCGCCCATCGGGGTTCAGGAGATTGTCCAGCAACTGGTATTCGAACCCGATCACGTATTCCTGCCCATGCGCCGGCCGCCCCTTGGGACGGTCCTTCAGGGTCAGGTTCACC
>JBAWDI010000962.1:0-2507 GCA_049590695.1 Bryobacteraceae bacterium | reverse complement strand
AGTTGGAGCAAAAGCGGCGGCGGGGTGCCCTCTGGGCCCGGCGGTGGGCGTGGAGTTTTGGAGTGGCTGCCGCCGCGGCGGCTTTGCTGGTAACGCTGGCGCTGCGGCCGGGGCGGACACCGGAACGTCGCGCGCCCGTCGTGGCGGCGAATCATCCGCCGGTTGTCGTTGTTCGCGAGCCAGTGGTCCCTCCGCCGCCCCATCGAAGAGTGGCGCGGCGGGTGGTGCGGCCCAACGTGCCCGACACCCCCGCCCCGGAGCCCTTAATAGTCAAGTTGCAGACCGACGACCCCAATGTCGTCATTTACTGGATTGCAGACAGAAAACGAGGAGAATAATCCCATGAAGCGATTAGTGTTCGCGCTGTTGTTGATTGCGCTGCCTCTGGCGGCGCAGGAAGCCCAAGCGAAAACGCCTCCGCCGGCGGCGGCGCCGCGCATTCAGAAGCTGTTCCTCCTGAAATACGCCGACCCGACCCATGTGGCCAACCTGCTAGGTGTGTTTAACGCCTCGGTTCGGCCGGACTCCGATATGCACGCGCTGGCGGTGGAGACAACCTCCGAGGCGACGATGACGGCTATCCAAGAGGCCATTCAGCGGCTGGATGTGCCCTCGGCCGCGTCGAAGAACATCGAAATGACCGCCTACCTGTTGATCGGGAGCGAGACCGCCGGCACGGAGCCGAGCGCCATGCCGAAAGAGCTGGATGGCGTGGTCACGCAGCTCAAGAACGCATTCGCGTTCAAGAGCTATCGCTTGCTGGATACGCTGGCGCTGCGGACGCGGCTTGGACAGTCGGCATCGACCAGCAGTTCGAGCCGCGCAACGCAGATCGGTACCAATACGCCGCCCGTGAGGACGCAATTTAGGATTGCCTCGGCCGGCATAGGGAGCGATGAAACCACGATTCGAGTTGACAAACTGAACCTGGACAGCAATATTCCAGTGCAGTCAGGCCCAGGGCAGTATACCTACAACAGCGTCGGCCTTCAGGCGGATGTGGACATCAAGCAGGGGCAGAAGGTGGTGATCGGGCGCGTGAGCGTGGCGGAATCGGCCCTGTTTGTGGTACTGACCGCGCAGGTGGTCAACTGAGAGGCTACTCGTACCTCAGCGCCACCGCGGCCGGAATGCGTGCCGCCCGCGCCGATGGGATCAACGGAGCTACCGCCGCCACCGCGCCGAGCACGGCCGCGACTGCCACAAACACCGCCTGGTCCGACGGGCGCACATCGAATAGCAGGGCCGACATCATGCGCGTCAGGGCGAAAGCGCCCGCCGCTCCCGCCGCCAATCCCAAACTAGCCATGCGCAGGCCCTGCCCCACCACCATGCCGACCACTTCCCGTCCGCCGGCGCCGAGGGCCACGCGAATGCCGAACTCGCGCGTGCGCTGCGAGACCGAGTATGCCAGCACGCCGTAGATACCGATGGCCGCCAGCAGCACGGCCAGGCCCGCGAAGATCAGGCACAGCCCCATCGCCGCGCGCTGGTTCGTCAGCGAAGCCGCCAGCCGCTCGGGCATGCTCTTGACGTCGAACAACGGCAGCTCCGGGTCCGCCTGGTGCAGCGTGCGCCGGATGGCGGCAATCAGTTGCGGGTTGTCGCGCCCGGTCCGCAGCACCAGGTGCACGCCTCGCGGCACGTACTGTTTGTAGGAGAAGTAAATCTGCCCCACGGGATTGCTCTCGGCGAGGTTGCCGGTCTTTACACTGCCAGCCACGCCCACGATGGTACACTCGTCGGGCTTGCGCGGGTCTCCTGGAATCTGGATCCCGCGGTTGATCTTGGCGCCGATGGCGTCGCCTTTGGGGAAGTACTTGCGCGCCAGAAACTGGTCGATGATCGCGACTTTCTGCGCGTCGGGACCATCGGAATCGGCGATGTCGCGGCCCTGAATCAGAGGGATTCGCATGGCCTGGAGATAGCCGGGAGCCGCAATGTTCCAGCCGGGTACCGGAGGGTTCTCCCCCGGCGCCAGGGCGCGGCCCACGATCCCGATGACACTGGAGTTCTCGTCGCCGCTAAACGGCAGATACGTCGTCGCGCCGGCGCGGCTTACGCCGGGAATCGCGGACAGCCGCTGCAGCAGGTCCGCGAAGAAGTTCCGCGCGCGCGCGTCATCCCCGTAACGCACCCGTGGCAGGGCCACCTGGGCCGTGACCACGTTCTCCGGCTGGAATCCCGGGTCCACCCGAGTCAACCGCGCAAAGCTCATGGTGAGCAGCCCCGCCCCGATCAGCAGTACGAACGCGAAGGCGAACTGGCATATCACCAACGCCGAGCGGACCCACACTGCGCCGCGCGCCGCGGTCCCCGTGCGCTCGCTGCCGCGGAATACCGCGTTCAGATCCCGGCGCAGCACGTGGACCAGAGGCACGCCGCCGAACACCATGCCGGTGAGAAGAGCGACCGCGGCGGTGAAGGCCAGCGCGCCGGAATCGATGGCGATGGTCGCGCCTCGCGGCAGATCTTTCGCGCCCAGGTAGGAGAGCAGACGCACGCCG
>JBAWDI010000961.1:0-1716 GCA_049590695.1 Bryobacteraceae bacterium | reverse complement strand
CCTGGGTGGCTTGTGGGCGCCTATGCCTTCACGGATCTCGGCGTAATGGGCGGCCAGCCGCCCCACAACGGCGGCGTCCTCCCCCGACCGGGCGGCGCCGTCCATGACCTCCTGGACGGCGAGGGCGAGCTTGGACACCATGTGCCAATAGATGCTCCCGAGCCCCTCATATTTGTAGAAGGTCCCCGACCGGCCGGTGAAGGTCCGGTGTTGGAAGACCTCCTCGTAGACACCGATGACCCCCGTCCGGTCCTGGTCCCCCAGACCGAGCGGCCCCAGTGCCTCGGCCAGCGCCGTCGCGTTACAAAACGACGCGTTGAAATGGACCTGGCCCGTGGCGTCGGCCGACACGATGCGCCCGTCGCCGGCGGCGACCATATCCGCGAGCACGGGCCACCTGGCCAGGGCTGCCGGCGGGATGTTGTTCTTCTCGAAAAAGCCAGGCAACTTGCGGTCCGGGTACAACAGGTAGCTGGCCTGGTCGGCGCGGTACAGTCGGCTGGCGCGGGAGGCGTGCGAGGCCAAGGAGTCGTTCGACTCGCTTCTGATCCAACGGCTGGTCGATGAGAGGAAGATCAGGGTGGAGGCGCTCAAGGATCGGGCGCTGTTCGAGAAACTGCGCCGGGAGCTTCGGCTTGGCGCGGGCGAAGCTGAAGCCGTCGCCCTGGCCGTCGCGAGGAAAGCGCAGATTGTCGCAACGGACGACAGGAATGCGATCAACGCCTGCAAGCTCGCACGGATTCCGTTCACGTCCGCAGTCGCGGTGCTGGTGCGCATGTATGAGAAGCGCGCCATTGGCAAAGAGGAGGCACTGGCGAAACTGGCGGCCCTGGAGCGGGAGGGGCGGTACAAGAAGAGCATCATGGCAGAGGCGCGGGCGCACCTGGAGGTGGGTTGAGATGGGAAAGACACTGAGCATTCGGATGGACGACGGGAACTACAAGTTCTTGAATAGCCTGGCGAAGGACGAGGGCGCCGATCTTTCAAAGGCTGTCCGGGATGTCGTGTACCGGGGCCGGATCATGCTCGCAATAGAGCGTTACAAAAGAGGGGCCGTCTCGCTGGGCCGGGCGGCTGAAATTGCGGGCGTTGCGGTGGGCGAAATGATCGCGCTGCTATCGGAGTACGGAGTGAAAAGCAACCTCCGCAAAGAGGACTACCTGGAGGGTCTGGCGAACTTGGGAAGGGTGTGGTGAGGGGATTCCGGGCTTCACACTCCGCGGATATAGTTGGGGCGCGATAATAGGTCTCGATACGGTTTGCCGCTGGCTGGCGTACGTGGTATATTTGGAGCGCGTTTGATAGCTACCGCGAATCCGGCCGAGTATTCTGAGCGACGAAACCGTCGAACCGCTTGTGTTTCTCCCCGATTAGCCCGCTTTCAAATTGTCAGGAGCATGGAGTGAAGAACATCTTCGTTGGCAATCTCGATTTCAACGTTACGGAAGAGACAGTCCGTAGCCTTTTTGAGAGTCACGGCGCGGTGAACAGCGCCCGGATCATGACGGATCGCGACACCGGCCGCTCGCGCGGGTTCGCCTTCGTCGAAATGGAAAACGAATCGGAAGCGGACCAGGCGATCGCCGCGCTGAACGGCTACACCCTGGAGGGACGGGCCCTCAACGTAAACGAAGCGCGTCCCAAGCCGGATCGGGGCTTCGGCGGCGGTGGCGGCGGGGGCCGTCCCGGCGGCGGCGGCGGACGCGGTCCCGGAGG
>JBAWDI010000960.1:0-1552 GCA_049590695.1 Bryobacteraceae bacterium | reverse complement strand
GGCTACTGGCAGGCTCAGCCCGGCCGCCAGGAAGTTTCTACGCGAGGAATCGGTCTTCATAATTGATCTCCAAAGCCGGAATTTCCATTTTGGACTTCCGGGTCTTATTCAGTTTACACCCAGTTCCCCACCCGCCGCGACCCGCTCCCCAGCTCGGCCGGCCCGCCGCGCAAATCCGCGGCCCGCGGTCCACATCACGCGCCGAGCGGCACATGTATCAGCGTCAGCAGATCTTCCGGCTTGGTGTCCCGCGGTGAATTGAGGTACTGCTCGAAAGCCGGCTCATCGCGCAAACGATATCCGCTGTGTGGAAGCCAGCCGCCGTAGATCCGCTGATAGGTCTTTCCCAGCATCTCGTACGGCCCTTTATGCGTCACCACGGCATAGCTGCCGCCGGGGAATTCCATGACGCCGAAGTCTCCCTCGGGCTGCACCGGGCGATTCACCGTCACCGCGGCATCGTAACGAACCTTGTCGGGCGGGGTCACGTCCGGATCGTCATGCACGATGCCGATCAACTTCATGTTCGGCCCGAGCAGCCCGCGGATGCCCGCCCATGCCATCAGCCGGCCCCACGTGGCGGCGACCTGGGTGTAAGGCCCCACATGCCGGAGAAAGACCATCCGCATCGGCGGAAGCTCTTTCACCTCTACTGCGGGAATGTCATCGTAATCGGGCGGATGGTAATTCGAAACATCGTCAAAGTGAGTGCCGGACTGCGACTCGGGCGCAGGCTTGTGCGCGGTCCGGTATGCGGAAGGGGATACTCCAAACATGTCTCCAAATGCCCTCGTGAAGGATTCGTGGGTCTCGAATCCGGCTTGTAGCGCGGTTTGAGTAATGGGTTCGCCGGAGAGCTTCAGGTTTCGCGCGGCGCGCTCCAGCCGCAGCCGTCGAGTGTGCTCCTTCAGCGTCTCGCCCACGAAGCCCCGGAAAATGCGGTGAAAATGAAAGCTGGAAAAGGCCGCGACCCCCGCCACCTGTTCCAGCTCCAGATCGTCATCCAGGTGCTGCTGGATGTAGACGAGCGTGCGGACGATGCGCTCGCGATAGTCCTGTTCGGTGGATGGCTTCATCGTCGCGCCAGCCGCGCCGCCCCAATCGCAAAGATGGGAATCGCCAGGTAGGCCAAGCCGATTTCCGAGTAATACCTCGATGCCGTCATCTTCATGGGGCCGTACGCGAACATCGGGTAATCGATCAGAAGATTGATGGCCAGCCACAGCGCGCCCACACGCGCAGCTTCACTCACCGATACGGCCCGGTCTCGAAAATAGCAATTGACCAACGCCGCGGCCGTCAGAAGAACCACGAGGCTCATCAAGGTGCCGAACAACGGGGCGTTGGGCTTTTTCAACGGGAAGAGAAGAAATGAGATGACGAACGGAATCAGCCAGCTCAGAAAACCGAGCAGCGCGGCGCGTTTCCAAAGGATCATAGGTGCCTCCAAAACCAGAGTGTAGGGCAGGCCGGATCGGCTTGCTTGACAAATCTTGCGGATTTTGAGGCTATACCTCGCCCGCCGCGATCTTCGCCGATACCGCCGCCACCT
>JBAWDI010000959.1:0-1575 GCA_049590695.1 Bryobacteraceae bacterium | reverse complement strand
CCCATTGAGAGCCTGGCGGTGGAAGGCACTCATAACTTCACGCGGGAGCAGGTACTCGCGGTGACGGGGCTCAAGATCGGACAGGTGGCCGGCAAGCCCGAATTCGACGCGGCGCGCGACAAGCTGGTGGCCTGCGGCGCGTTCGAAACCGTGGGCTACAAGTTCGTCGCGGGGACCAACAAAAAAGGCTATGCCGCCACCTTTCAGGTGACCGAGGTGGAGCAGGTCTACCCGGTGATTTTTGAAGAGTTGAAAGTCTCGCAGAAGGATCTCGAGGCCGCTCTGGGAGCCAAAGACCCGCTGTTTTCCATGGCCAAGATGCCCGCGACTCAACCGGTGCTCGAACGGTACGTGAAGTGGATTCAGGAATTCCTGGCGTCGAAGGGCGTGCCGGAAAAAATTGCCGGGAGCGTAACGATGGCGGCGCCAGGAGAATTTGCGATCGTGTTCCGGCCGGCGCGCAACCTGCCCGCGGTGGCGCAGGTGACGTTTCAAGGCAACCACGTAATTTCGCAGACCATACTGCGAGAGGCGATTGCGGGCGTCGCCATCGGCTCGCCGTACACCGAGGACCGGTTCCGCGAAGTGCTGAACAACGCCATCCGGCCGCTGTATGAGGGGCGCGGCCGGGTGCGCGTATCGTTCCCGGAGATCCGCACGGAGCCGGCCAAGGACGTCCAGGGAGTGAACGTGACGGTCACGGTGGACGAAGGGCAGAGCTACGAACTGGGGAAGGTCGCGATCGAAGGCCCCAGCCCGCTCGCCCCGGATGTGTTGCTGAAGGCCGGCGACTTCAAGACCGGCGACGTCGCCAATTTCGACCGCGTGACCCAGGGCCTGGAGCGCATCCGCGTGGCCATGCGGCACGCCGGATACCTCGAAGCCAAGGTCACGACGGAGCGCAAAATCGACAACGATAAGAAGGCCGTGGATGTGGCGGTGCACATCGATGCCGGGCCGCGGTTCACCATGGGCAAGCTGAACATTGTGGGGCTCGACCTGAACGGCGAATTCGAGATCAAGCGCATCTGGACCATGAAGGAAGGCGGCCCGTTCAACGCCGATTATCCGGATCTATTCCTGACCCGTGTGCGCGAGGAAGGCCTTTTCGAGAACCTGGGGAAGACCAAATCCGAGTTCAAGATCAACGACCGGGATCACACCGCCGACGTGACGCTGACCTTTGCGGGAGAGAATCCGGACCAGAAGCCGGGCAAGAAGGGGCGGGGCGGTGGTGCAGACTAGCCCCCCACCTTCCACAAGATCTGCCGCAGCATGCCCATCAGCACGGGGGCGTCGCGCGCGGCGATGTCGAGCCGGCGCACCAGCCGCCGCACCTTTTCTTCCGTGGAGCCGGCCGTCACGGGGTTGACGTACCCGCACTCCCCGAGCGCCTCGATGAGCATGGCGGTAATCTGCTCGTTTTCCGCCGCGGAGGCGGGCTTGCTTCTTTCGGGACGAGCCTGGACGGCTTTGGGATCGCGGGCCAATTCGTAGAGGCACAGCGCCACAGCCTGGCCGAGGTTCATGGAAAGATCCGCGTCCACCGTGGGAATGCGCATCAGCCAGTGGCAG
>JBAWDI010000958.1:0-4206 GCA_049590695.1 Bryobacteraceae bacterium | reverse complement strand
GGATACGCGTGGGCTCGTCGCTCTGGAGCACCTGGCCCGCGGGCTTGGCGGGGTCCTGCCCGGCGGCGGCCGCAACGGCGATGACGATCACGCCCGCGGCGGCGAGTGGCGCCCAAATTCTCATATGGTTCGATTATAGCGTGGGGCAGATTGTCAATCTGCGGCCGATTGGCAATCGGCCCGGTCTTGCTCCGTTTCTGAGCCACGACCGTCAGAAGGCGTAAAGAAATCGATTCAGGCCGCCGATGAACGCGGATGAACGCCGATAAGAATCTTGTTTTCAATCCGCGTTTATCGGTGTTCATCGGCGGCCATAATTCCTTTACGGCTTTTAAGGGAGCGGTTGGCCAGGCTGAGTACGCCGCAGCAAAACATTGGTATCGGCGAGGATGCTCATCTCCCGTGATCGCCATAGATGCTATCGCGGCTGATCGCATCATCCGAGAGAGGCGGCGTATGCGGGAGGCCACGGGTCGACTCACGCCATGCGGCGGCCCGCTCGGCTGGTGAAAGGGCGGAAGCCGCCCGCGGAAAAACCCGCCCGCGGAGAAGACGCTCCACGTAATGGGATAGTTCGAGGCCATGATCCCGCGCCTGAGCGACGAGATCTGCTTCGATGTCGGACGGCAGTTGGATGGTCACGGTCATAAGAAAACCCCAGGTCCCTACAAATCCTAGGATATCGCGGTATTGCTGTCACGCGGAAACCGCTCAGCTCGCACCGGACTGTCGATGCCGTCGAGGATATCTCGCAGGGAAAGTGCCGGCTCCCTAAAAGGCAAGGACGGCCTCGCGGGAAGCTCTGGCGGCAACCGGTTCCTTGAGCCCTTTTGCCGGGGAAAGATCGACGCGGACACCCAGCATGTCCGCGAGACGGTTCTCAATGGCGACCATGTCCAGAAGCGACAGGCGCCGTCCGGGAGCGAACTCGGCTATGACATCCACGTCCGACACTTCGCGGATAGCCGTCCCCCGCGCGTAAGAACCGTGCAGGAACAGATGCTCGACGCCGGCGGTTTTCAGCTCGCTCTCGTGCTCCCGCAGTTTGGCTACGATTGTGGACTTGTCCATGCCGCGATCCTGTTTGCATTCTCTCGCATCTTAACAGCCCCGGAATCAGCCGCGCCCGAAAAGCACCGGCGGCAAGACCGCCGGCGTTACAGCCCTTCCATCCAGGACTCCAGCTCCGCGGGCAGCGGCGATTCCACCGCGATCTCCTCGCCCGTGGTCGGCTGGTGGAAACGGATGCGGCGGGCGTGCAGAAAGTAGCGGCCCAGCGCCGGCCGGCCCTCCGCCTTGGCCGGCGCGCCGTATAGAGTATCGCCGGCCACGGGGTGGCCAATGCTCGAAAGGTGCACCCGGATCTGGTGCGTGCGGCCGGTGCCGATTCTCACTTCGAGGAGCGTGAACCGCTCAAACCGGCGCAACACGCGGTATTCCGACCAGGCCGCGCGCCCTTTGTCGAGGCGCGTGGTCATGCGGGTGCGCCGCACGGGATCGCGCGCGATGGGACGCTCCATACGCCCGCTCTCGTGCTTCACCTTTCCGTGCACCAGCGCCAGGTAGACCTTCTCGACTTGCCGGCCCGAGAATTGCGCCGCCAGCCGCCGATGGGCGTCGTCGTTCTTGGCCACCAGCAGGACGCCGCTGGTGTAGCGGTCGAGCCGGTGCACGATGCCGGGCCGCAGCGCGCCCGCAACCCCTGACAGCGCGCCGAAACGATAGAGCAGCGCGTTGACCACGGTTCCGGAATGGACACCGGCGCCGGCGTGGACCACCATGCCGGCCGGCTTATCGATGGCCACCACATCCGGGTCTTCATAGAGCACGGCCAGGGGAATGGCCTCGGGCACGGCGCGGAGCGGCGGAGCTTCCCCGGGCTCGACGTCAATGGCCTCACCCGCCCGCAGCGCGTGCGAAGGCCGCGCCGCGACGCCGTTCACCAGCACGCGGCCCCCCTTTATCCACTGCTGAATCCGCGAGCGGCTGTATTGCGGCAGCCGTTCGTGGAGCATCTGGTCCAGCCGCTTGCCGGCTTCGTTGGGTTCGGCTAGGAGGCGCACGGGGATGGCTCGGCTCTTTAAGGGTTTGAGTCCGCCTGGCCCGAGGGAGACGTGTCCTCGGATGCCATCATCCTTCGGTCAAAGAACTGTATCCGGCAGTAACGGCAGTGGTGGAGCCGTCCGCCGAGCTGCTTCTCCAAGAAGTTCAGGAATCCGGTCTGCAGTCGATCGATCTTGTCGGGCGCCTTCAGCCGGGTGACGCGGAAGGTCCCGCAATGCGGACAACGGCAGTGTGGACCGAAATGGTACGTGTAGCGGCGCGGATAATACTTCTCCGCTTCGCAGTTGCGGCACTCGTAAATCGCCATGTAAGTGAAGCGCTCGAAAAAAGTCCTGTGGACACGCCGCACCCGCCCACCACACTGCTCGCACTTCCACATTCCCAGGCCCTATTTATAACGCAATTTGCGGAACCGGCACAAGCCGCGCCACAATGGAAGATCGCTCTTTCCATCCGTGGATCGCTATGCTGGACCGGATCACCGTGCATGGCGCGCGCCAGCACAACTTGAAGAACATCGATGTCGAGATTCCCCGGAACGCCTTTACGGTGATTACGGGACTCAGCGGCTCCGGCAAGTCGTCGCTGGCGTTCGACACCATCTATGCCGAGGGCCAGCGGCGCTATGTGGAGACGCTCTCCACTTATGCGCGCCAGTTCCTGGACCAGATGGAGCGGCCCGATGTCGATTCCATCGACGGTCTCAGCCCCGCCATCTCCATCGAGCAGAAGACCACCAGCCGCAGCCCGCGCTCCACCGTGGGGACCATCACCGAGATCTACGATTATCTGCGCCTGCTCTACTCCTCCATCGGCACGCCGCACTGCCCGGTGTGCGGCAACCGGATTTCGCGGCAGACCACCGAGCAGATTCTCGGGCACGTGCTGGCGCTCAAACCCGAAGACCGAATCATGGTGATGGCGCCGGTGGCGCGCGGCCGCAAAGGGGAGTACAAGAAGGACCTGGAGAAGCTCGCCCGCCAGGGCTTCGTGCGCGCGCGCATCGACGGCGTGCTGCGCTCTTTGGACGAGGACATCGTGCTCGACAAGCGCAGGAACCACACCATCGAAGTCGTGGTGGACCGGCTGCTGGTGAAAGCGGGGATCGAAAAGCGCCTGGAGGCCTCCATCGATGTCGCCACCAAGCTGGCCAACGGGCTGGTGCTGATCGCGGTGGTGAACGGGGCGGAGCGCCTCTATTCGCAGAAGCTGGCCTGCACCGAGTGCGGCGCCAGCATTCCGGAGATGGAGCCGCGCTCGTTCTCGTTCAACAGCCCCTACGGCGCCTGCGAGGAATGCCACGGGCTGGGCAGCAAGTGGACTTTCGACCCGGCCAAGGTGGTGGCGGACCCCTCCAAACCGCTGCTCGACGGCGGTCTGGGTCCGGGCGCGGGTTCCTGGTCCATGCAGCAGCGGCTGGAGGGATTCGCGAAGACGTCGCGCATCAATCTGAAGAAACCGTTCGAGGAGCTTCCTCAGGCGACGCGCGCTCTGCTGCTCGAAGGCGGCGCCGGGTTCGAGGGCATTCTGGGGACCTTGAGCGAGCTGTACGAGGGGTCCACGGAGACCTATCGCGAGTGGCTCACCGAATACATGTCGCCGGTGGAGTGTCCGGCCTGCCGGGGCCGGCGGCTGCGGCCCGCCAGCCTGGCCGTGCGCGTGAAGAACTTTTCCATCGCGGAGTTCACGGCGCTGCCGGTGGAGCGCGCGCTGATGACCGTGCGCAACTGGGAGCTCAACGACCGCGAGGGGCAGATCGCCGGCCGCGTCCTGGATGAAATCCGCCGGCGCCTGGAGTTTCTCTCCGCCGTGGGGCTCGGCTACCTGAGTCTGGAGCGCTCGGCCGCCACGCTGGCGGGCGGGGAGGCCCAGCGCATACGGCTGGCCACGCAGATCGGCTCCAAGCTGCGCGGCGTGCTGTATGTGCTCGACGAGCCTTCCATCGGCCTCCATCCGCGCGACAACGGCCGGCTGCTCGACACGCTCAAGCATCTCCGCGACATGGGCAACACGGTGCTGGTGGTGGAGCACGACGCCGAAACCATCGAGCGGGCCGACTACGTGATCGACCTGGGGCCCGGCGCGGGACGCCTGGGTGGCGCGCTGGTGGCCGCGGGCACTCCCGCCGCCATTGCCCGCAAC
>JBAWDI010000957.1:0-1712 GCA_049590695.1 Bryobacteraceae bacterium | reverse complement strand
GCCGGCATCGTGGCCGGCCATGGGAGGCTGCTGGCAGCGAAGAAACTCGGTCTGGCCGAAGTGCCGGTGATCGTGCTCGATCACCTGAGCGAGATCCAGCGGCGCGCTTATGTTTTGGCCGACAATCGCCTCAGTCTAAGCGCGGGGTGGAACGATGACCTTCTGGCCGAGGAACTCGCGGCAATCGAAGCCGAGGGTTTTGATCCCGGCGTCATCGGCTTCACCGATGAGGAATTGGAATGCCTGCTTGCGGAAGATGATGCGCCCGCAAGCGCGGAGCCGCCGGCGGAGGAAGAGATCCCGGAGGCGCCAGCGGTCGCGGTTACGCAGCCTGGAGACCTGTGGCTGATCGGCACGCATCGGTTGATTTGCGGCGACTGCCGCGATCTTGATGTTGTGGAGCGTCTGTTGGACGGCGCGCGGGCGCACATCGTTTTCACTTCGCCGCCGTACGCCACGCAGCGCGAGTACGACCCGGCGAGCGGCTTCCAACCAGTGCCGCCGGAAAAATACTCCGCCTGGTTTCGCGACGTGGCCGCTAACATCCGGGCCGTGCTGGCCGAGGATGGTTCCTACTTCCTCAACATCAAGGAGCACGCGGCGGAGGGCGAGCGCAACCTGTACGTGAAAGATCTGGTCATCGCCCACAAGCGGCAATGGGGCTGGCGCTTCGTAGATGAGTTCTGCTGGCGCAAGACCGACAACGGCGTGCCTGGCGGTTGGGGAAATCGATTTAAGAACGCCTGGGAGCCTGTCCACCACTTCTGCCTTCAATCGCAGATCAAGTTCCGTCCGGAGGCGGTGGGGCACGTCTCCGAGGACTGCTTCGATTACTCGCCCGATAATCCGAAATCCACGTCAGGCAGCGGGCTGCTGGGGACCGGGCCACGCGGGGCGGCCGCCTCGCTTCCGCCGGAAGGATCGCAGGCATGGGGTCACATGCGCCGCAAACTCGTGGACGGCAGGCACGAGGGGATCGCACGGCCCAGCAATGTAATCGAGGTAAGGACGGAGAGCAATCAGGGCAGCCATTCAGCGCCATTTCCGCGCGGGCTGGTCGAGTTCTTCCTGCTGGCGTTCAGCGATGCTGGCGACATGGTGTTCGACCCGTTCATGGGCAGTGGAACGACGATGGCTGCGGCGGCGTTGTTGGAGCGCGCTGGCTATGGCTGTGAAATCAGCCCCGCTTACTGCGATGTGATCCTGCGCCGCATGGAGCATTTGACCGGCATCGAGCCGGCGCTCCTAACCGGGGAAACGTTTAACGACATTGCCGCGCAGCGCGGCTCGGTGAGCGACGCTGCCGGCGATCTGCGGCTTCGCGATTCGAAGTCCATCCGCCGCAAACCGAACGGCATGCCTTGCTACGCACCTAAAGGCGCCGCGCGGTAGCGGCAAACTCTCAACCACCAACCAACAAGGAGACAGAACCACTATGCCCGAAGCAGCCACTCCGAACCAGGGCGAACGCGAGTTCGAAACCGGGACGGACGAATCTTTCAAGAACGCCAATGCCACTGGCAGCGAGGCCCACAACGAGAATCAGCGGGTCACGTACGCCAACATCAAGCGCACCTACGTTGTCTATAAGGATCTGGTCATCCAGGCCGCGAGCCAGTCGATGGTCGAGCAGACCCGGCTGAACCAGATAGCGTCGCAGGCTCTGCAGATCGCGGTCGAGACAGCCAACATGGTCGGCAAGCAGGCCATCC
>JBAWDI010000956.1:0-1703 GCA_049590695.1 Bryobacteraceae bacterium | reverse complement strand
CCCGCCGGAGTCAAGGTTTCCGATCAGCAAATGGCTGAACTCCAACTCCGGAGAGACCGGTTTCATGGCGACTGGAACTACAGTCTACTACCCCGAAGTTGACACACTTATTTGCTGACGCACTCTTGGGTGAGCTTCTGAGACGATCCGGAAAGTAGTCTTCGAGGAAGTACTTTAGGTTGTCCTCAGTGACGTCGCCGTCCTTAAGCACCACGATCTCATCGAAGAATTCTTCGGTTCTGAGATAGTTTTGCAGGGCCTCGATATCGGCTGCGGCGGCTGGCATTTCCTTCTCCGGATCAGGCATGTTTGGGTATTTGGAAACCCCTGCAATCAACGCGAAGCTGCGGCCCACGTCCTGAGAAGTAAGACCGACTAGGTTCAGCACCTTCTCGGTAATGGAGCGCCTGTCGACGTACTTCACGAATTTCTGCCGGTACGGTTCCGGGATCGAGGCTGGCGGTTTTCCTTGCCCAAACGATACGGCCGCTCCCAAAGCGACGAGCGTAAGAGCACCCCAGAAGGAACTGGAACTTACCCTGACCGGTATTGCTCTCATGGTCACCTCCGTGGTGAGGCTGTGGTGGGCTTTGCGCCCTCCAGCACTACTTTCCAAAAGAACCCATTTTGGAAAGCCAACAGGGCGAAGGAAACGACCTGCATTCCGTTCAACTCACCCGTCGCCAGTACGCTGCCGATCAAGGGCAGCAGGACGATCGGCGAGATCACGATCGGCTTGAGGAACTCCAGCACAGAGAATTGGCTCTTGCGCAGGTCAAAGATGTAGCGAGCCGCTATGCCGCAGACGATCGCGAGGAACATGATTCCCAACGTGCCGACTGGCGGGGCAGCTTGTCCGAAAGCTACGCGGCCAGTTGCGGCGTTGTTCACGAGCAGCGCGATCCCGATCACGACGAGAAGCGTAACGGCTTGCAGCACAAAGCGTAACCAGTGCCTTCGAACGAACAATTCGATCAGAATCAGTGCGGTGTAGACGACGATGCAGGGCTCTAAGATGCTTCGGAGAGACATAAGAAGTCACCCCCAAATGATTGTAACCCCCGCGAGACCGCTATTCAAGCCGTTTTAGCCTGAGACTCCGCCCCTCCTTTTGCAGCTCCTGGCGCTGCGTGCCTAGGGTGTCAATCTCAACAAGCTCAAACAAGCAGTGCGGGAGACTCGGCAGGACACAAAGCTGGATAACTTAAAGTGACCCCCAAGGGCCGTTCGGGGGATGTCGGGGAACGAGTCCTTAAGTGAACCGTACCGTCCCTACCCCCGCTTCTTCTGGTAGCTCCGCGCCAGCTCCATATACACGCCCAGGTCCCTGTCGAGGTCCGATTGCGTTCCGTCGAAGTAGAAGTTGCGAATCGGGATCCCGCCCAGGTCCCGGCTGACGCGCGGATAGATGGCCTCGCACACGATGCCGTTCATGCAGGTGAAGGGGCTGATGTCGATGATCCCCGCCGCGCCCTTCTTCGCCAGGTACACCGTCTTGCCGACGTTCAGCACCATCTCGCCAAAGGCGCCCTCGCGCGGCAGATACGGGCGCGCGCATTCCAGGATTTCATAGATCTCGGGTTCCTCGCGGCCCGCGAAATCTTCCTCGAACGGCGCTATCAGGATGTGTTCGTCCTGCTTCTGCACGCGCTTCCGCACCCACGCGCCCAGCGCTTCCAGCGTCCAGATGCGTCCCTCCAACT
>JBAWDI010000955.1:0-10739 GCA_049590695.1 Bryobacteraceae bacterium | reverse complement strand
GACCCACTACCCAGCAGCCTACCATCGTTGGCAAAGTAGGTCAATTCGTCGCCCTGCATGGATCCTTTCACGCTGTCCACAAGCTTCGGTCTTCCGCCGCGCAGCACCACCTTCTGAACGTCGGTGTAGTACTCGGCGTGTTCACCCGTTCCGGTGCGCGTGCGGTCCGGAGCGGTCTCGACAATCTCGACGGCGCCGTCGGCGAAGGCCTTATCGAGCCGCGAATCGGCGCCGGGCCCAGAGGGCGCCCCGGCCAGGTACGCGCGCAGTTCCTTGCTCTTCACCTGGAGCCCCGGGCGGCGAAGCAGCACTCCGCCGGTATACACGGCCAGGCGGTTCTCCTCGGTATAGACCAGGTGCGAAGCGTGCACCACGGTGAGCACGGGCGCGGCGGACGTCTTCTCGTCGCCCTGGGGCTCCTCCCACAGGTTGGTGACCACGTTGCCGTCGGCCACCAGCGTGCGCTTCTCGCGGTTCACGTCGATGACGCCGGCCTGTATGCGGTTGGCGCCCTGCCGCATGGCGACGTCGCCCTCGTAGTGGATGACGCGGTTGTGGTTGGAGGAATCCATCTTGCGCGCCTGCGCCTCAATCGGCTGGTCGCCGGAGAGCATCTGGGAATTTTTCTTCTGGTCCTGGTCGGGAAGGCGGCTGGATTTCACTTGTCCCTCGGCCGTGAAGTCGCCGGTGCGCTGGTCCATGCGGATGCGGTTGGCGGAAGTGGAGCCGGTCTCGTCCCACACGCGCGCGGAAGTCTCCAGCACAATCACGTTCTGGCCGGAATCGAGCGTGGCCTTGGCGGCGCGGGCATGGCGTCCACCTTCGTCGTAGGTGAAATCGCCGGTTTGCTCCATGGATGCGAGGCGGCTCGTCCGCGGATCGAAGTGCGCCAGCAATTCGCGGCTGGTGGTGACGGAAAGCGTTCGGTTGCGCTGGCGTTCCTCGGCCGTGGGTTCGGTCCGGGTGGTAACGTCGCGGGCGCGGAACTGTTCGATGCGGTTTTGCGGGCCGTAGGCGATGTAGAGGTCGTTGCCATTGAGCGTGCGGTGGTGGTCGGCGGGTTGGTTGGGGAGAAACTCCAGGACGCCCGGCGCATGCGTGACCACGGTTTCGATTTCGCGGCCGCCGGGGCGCATCTTCATTTCAATGTTTTCGCTGCGCAGCGTGTGCGTCTCGCCCAGCGGCCGGCCGGGGGCGGGCAGCGGCTTGGAATTCACCAGGCCGTGCCCCAGCGCAGTCACGTGCGACAAAAGGCTCTGCTTGTTCTGGGATTCGAAGTCCATCTCCACGCGGTCCGCCGTGACCGTGGTTTCGGAAGCCTCGGAGGTGGAGACCAGCCGCGCGGCCGTGGACCCGGTGATCTTACGGACCGCGCCATCGTCGTCGAAATCCACCAGCAGGTAATCGGCGGAATACGCCAGCTTGCGGTTGGGGTAGTCGTCGGTGCCATGCGCGTGGGTGGTTTCGATCTTGCGGATGATCTTGTGGCCGGCCGCGTCGTCCTGAAGATAGACCGTGACGTCGTTGCCCTCCACCACGGTGTTCTCGCGCGTCAGCCGGCCCCACGGATTGAGCCAGATTTGGGAAGCGGCCTCGTGGTAGCTGAGGTGCTGGGTCTCGATCTTGATGGGTTTGGCGTTGGGGCCGGGCGGATTCCAATCCACCTCCACGTCGCTGTTCAGATTCAGCTCGTGCGTGGTGGGGTCGTAGGTGGCGCCCGTAGAGTGGCCATTACCGTCCTGGAAGATGAAGGTCGAGGGCCGGTCGGTGGTAGCCCGGTACGTATCGCTGTCGAAGTTGACGCCGGAAGACTTGATGGAGACCGGGGTGCGGGTGGGCGGGCCTTCTTTGGGCACGCGCAGCGTGATTTCGACTTCGCCCTCCGAATAGAGGTGGTGGTCGGCTGAGAAGAACTCGGCCGCGGGGCTCTTCACCACGTCGTTGGTGGCGTCATCCTTGTTGGGAATCGTGATGGTGACGTTCTTGAGATCCAGGTGGTCGGAGTCCTTGACCTGCCGGAAATTCTCGGCTTGGATCTGCGCTATGACCCGATTGGTCTTCGTGTCCGTGTCCCAGAAGTAGTAATCTTTGGCCCAGGAGTTCACTTCCGCGGGGAGCGCGGCCGGCTGGGGTGGTGCCTGTTCTCGGAGGACCTTTTTTTGGGCTCGGTAGGTGAGGCCGACGCCGCCCAGGATCGCGGCAATGGCCACCAGCACGAGCCAGCGCGTGCCTCGCATGGGGGTAACTCCACTATAGCGCGGTGTTACCCCACCACGCGCTATACTCCCCCTTGGCATGACCTCCGATCGCATCAAGATCTTCGTCACCGGCGGCACCTTCGACAAGGAGTACAACGAGATCACCGCGGTACTCTACTTCAATCGCACCCACGTCGCCGATATGCTCCGGCTGGGCCGGTGCCATCTCGAGGTGGATATCGAAACCCTCATGATGATCGACAGCCTGCAAATGACCGATGCGCACCGGCAACTGCTGCTCGACCGCTGCGCCCGCGACCCCGCCGGCCGTGTTGTCATCACCCACGGCACCGACACCATGGAGGAGACCGCCGCCGTCCTCGGCAAAGGCATTACCGGCAAGACCATCGTTCTGACCGGCGCCATGATCCCCTACACCTTCGGCAGTTCGGACGGCCTGTTCAACCTGGGCACCGCTCTGGCATTTGTGCAGACCCTGGAACCGGGCGTATATGTGGCCATGAACGGCCGGTGTTTCCCCTGGCATTCGGTCCGCAAGAACCGCGAGCGCGGCATATTTGAGGAAGCGCCCCGGATGTAGGGCTATCAAACAATCTTAGCGCGTTGTTGTCAAGTATAATAACACCTTCAATTACAATATGTTACAGGAAAATCTTGTCACTCTGCGCTAGAGTGTGCTAATAATGGTCAGTGGAACCCAGCAGGTTCCGACATGGGTTCCATCGTTAACCAATACTCAATTTTCTTCAGTGGAGGTGGGTTTTATGAAAATTCGTCCGCTCTATGACCGCATCGTGGTCAAACGGATCGAGCAGAAAGAGCAGATGCAAGGCGGCCTGTATATTCCCGACTCGGCCAAAGAGAAGCCCCAGGAGGGCGAGGTCGCGGCTGTGGGTAAGGGCAAGCGCCTGGAAGACGGCAAAGTGGTTCCTCTGGACGTCCAGGTGGGCGACCGGATCTTGTTTGGCAAGTATTCCGGCAGCGACATCAAGCTGGATGGCGAAGAGTACATGATCATGCGCGAGGACGAGGTTCTCGGCATTCTCGAAGCCGCGCCCAAAGAGGCGAAGAAGGCTTCCTAAGGAGTGGAGAAACTATGGCAAAACAAATTGTATATTCCGAAGCAGCCCGTCAGGCGATTTTGCGCGGCGTCAACCAGCTTGCCGACGCGGTGAAGGTGACACTCGGCCCCAAAGGCCGCAACGTGGTTCTGGAGAAGAAGTTCGGCGGCCCCACCATTACCAAGGACGGCGTCACGGTGGCCAAGGAAATCGAGCTCAATGACCCGCTCGAGAACATGGGCGCGCAGATGGTGCGCGAAGTCGCTTCCAAGACCAGCGATGTGGCCGGCGACGGCACCACCACCGCCACCATTCTGGCGCAGGTGATTTTCCGTGAAGGCGTCAAGGCGGTTGCCGCCGGCGCCAACCCGATGGCCCTCAAGCGCGGCGTCGAGCGCGCCGTCGAAGTGGCCGTGGAAGAAGTCAAGAAGATGTCCCAGAAGGTCTCCGACAACGAGAAGATCGCGCAAGTCGGAACCATCTCGGCGAACAGCGACAAGACCATCGGCACCATCATTGCCGATGCCATGACCAAGGTCGGCAAGGATGGCGTGATCACGGTGGAAGAATCCAAGACCATGACCACCGAGCTGCAGACCGTGGATGGCATGCAGTTCGACCGCGGCTATCTCTCCCCCTACTTCGTGACCGACGCGGAGCGGATGGAAGTCGTGCTGGAAGAGCCCTACATCCTGATCCACGAGAAGAAGATCGCCAACATGAAGGACCTGCTGCCGCTGCTCGAGCAGATTGCGCGCTCCGGCAAGCCGCTGCTGATCATCGCCGAGGAAGTCGAGGGCGAAGCCCTGGCCACCCTGGTGGTCAACAAGCTGCGCGGCACCCTGAACGCCTGCGCGGTCAAGGCCCCGGGCTTTGGCGACCGCCGCAAGGCCATGCTCGAGGATATCGGTATCCTCACCGGCGGCAAGGCCATCATGGAAGAAACCGGCATCAAGCTGGAAGGCGTCCGGCTGGAAGACCTGGGCAAGGCCAAGCGCGTCACGGTGGATAAGGACAACACCACCATCATCGACGGCGCCGGCTCCCAGAAGTCCATCGAGGGCCGCATCAAGCAGCTCCGCGCCCAAATCGACGAAACCACTTCCGACTACGACCGCGAGAAGCTCCAGGAACGGCTGGCGAAGCTGGCCGGCGGCGTGGCGGTGATCAAGGTGGGCGCGGCCACCGAGACCGAAATGAAGGAAAAGAAAGCCCGCGTGGAAGACGCTCTGCACGCCACGCGCGCCGCGGTCGAGGAAGGCATCGTTCCGGGCGGCGGCGTAGCCCTGCTGCGCGCGGCCAAAGCCCTGGCGGATCTGAAGCTGGAAGGCGACGAGCAGATCGGCGTGAACATCGTGAAGCGCGCCTGCGAAGAGCCCATGCGCCAGATCGTGGCCAACTCCGGCACCGAAGGCGCTATCGTGCTCGGGAAGATTCGCGAGAACGCCAACCCGAACTTCGGCTTCAACGCCCAGACGGACGTCTTTGAAGACCTGGTGGTGGCGGGCGTCATCGACCCCACCAAGGTGACCCGCACGGCGCTCCAGAACGCCTCCTCCATCGCCTCCCTGATGCTGACCACCGAAGCCATGGTGGCGGAAATCCCGGAGAAGAAGCCCGCTCCCATGCCCGGCGGCCACGGGGGGGAGATGGATTACTAGGAAGCGATCAGCTTTCAGCCGTGCTGATGAGGCTGACGGCCAACTTGAAACCGTTCCCAGGCCCTGCGCTTGGGAACGGTTTTTTTATTGATAGGATCGGGGTATGAACCGATCCGGCATTTCCCGCGCTTTCGGCACGCTGGTTGCCGTATTCTTCCTGCTGCACTCCGCTGCCGCCCAGGAACAGCGGCCGTCTTACTATCCCGAAAAACCCAAGGACGATAAAGCCGTGTACCTGGTCAAGGACAGCTTCCCGGTGCACGCGGACGGCGTCGGCGACGATTCGGCTGCCATCCAGCAGGCCATCGATCGAGTCAAAGCGAGAAATGCCGCGGGCGCGAACTCGCGCGGAGGCGCCGGCATCGTTTTCGTCCCCGAGGGGCGTTACCGGCTGTCCCAAACCGTTTACGTGTGGCGCGGCATCCGGCTGATCGGCTACGGGCAGCACAAACCCGTCTTCGTTCTGGCGAAAAACACCCCCGGATACCAGAGCGGAACGGGGAAGTACATGATCTGGTTCGCCCACGGGCCGGGGGCGCCGGGCGAGGCCGTGGTGGACGGCAACGAAGGCACTCTTTATTCCGGTCTGAGCAATATCGATATGGAAATTCAGGACGGGAACCCCGCCGCCATCGCGGTGCGGGCCCATTTCGCCCAGCATTCGGCGCTGGCGCACGTGGATTTCCGCATCGGCTCGGCCCTGGGCGCGGTGGAAGAGATCGGTCATGAAATCGAGGATTGCCGCTTCTTCGGCGGCGACTTCGCAATCCGGACGGCGGTGACCGCGGCCGGCTGGCAAGTGCTGGTTCTCGACTCCGAATTCGTGGGCCAACGGTCGGTGGCCATCGAGACCCACGAGGCCGGCATGACGGTGATCCGCTCGCGTTTCCGGAACGTTCCTTATGGAATTCGAATCCCCGTGATGAGGGTGAGCCACCTCACGGGCGAGTCCACGGACAAGCTCTACGTGAAAGATTCGCGGTTCGAGAACATCCAGGGCGCGGCGCTATGGGTGGCGCGTTACTACGACCCGAAAACGCAGATCAATGTGGACCACGTGGAATGCGACGGCGTTCCCGTGTTCCTGGAGTTCAATCCGTTCCTGGGCGGCCTCTCCAGAATACAGGAAAGCAACTTGAAGATCCCCGGCGCAGCGGGAGCATACGCCATCCGCACTCTTTCTCACGGGCTGCGTGTGGATGTGGGAGACACCAGGGAGCCGGCCCGCAAGCGGGATACGGTGGTGGAACGGGTCAAGCTTCCCGCGATGACTCCGGTTCCCAAGAAGGATTTCCCGGAGTTGCCGCCGCAAGCTTCCTGGGTGAACGTGGTTGACCTTGGCGCCAAAGGCGACGGCGCCGCCGACGATACCGCCGTCTTCCGGAAAGCCATTGCCGAGCACAAAGCGATTTACGTCCCGCAGGGGTCCTACCGGATCTCCGACACGCTCACGCTGGGGCGGGATACCGCGCTGATTGGTCTCCAGCCGACGGAAACCCGTCTGGTTCTGCTCCCCTCGACCGCCGGGTTCACCAACGCCTCCCAACCCAAGCCGGTGCTCCTGGCGCCGAAAGGTTCCACGCCCATCGTCTCCGGCATCGCGGTCTCCCTTCAGAACGACAACCGGGGCGCCGTCGGCGTGAAGTGGATGGCTGCACCCGGCTCCTACATGGACGACGTCACCATCAACACTTCGCGCACCAAGACGGGCACGGAGTTGCTCTACGGACTCTGGATCACCGATGGCGGCGCGGGGACTTTCAAGGGCATCTGGACTCCCAGCGAGTCGGCCACCGCCGGCCTCATCGTGACCGATACTTCAACCCCGGGCGCCATGTATCAGATGTCGATCGAGCACCACCGGAAAGTCGAGATCGTTCTGAGAAACGTCGCCAACTGGACGTTCAACACGATACAGACAGAAGAGGTTGGCGGAGACGAGGCCACGGCTTCCATGGAGATGGAGGGGTGCCAGCACCTGAAATTCGTGAATTACTTCATGTATCACAACTCCGGGACCAACACGCCTTTCCAGTATGGCATTAGGATCCGGAATTCGAGCGACATTGTGTGGCGTGGGATTCACAATTTCAGCGGCGGGCCGTTCCCGTTTGACAACACGCTGCTGGACATGGTTTCCGGCGCCTTGGTGGCCTATCCCGAAATCGCGCAACTGAGAGTGAGGTAAGAGGCTTGTTACCTGGCGCCGCCCTTGGCCGCGCGCACCGCAAAGGCCAATCCGCTCCAGGTCTCATCCACGGCGCAGACTTTGTAATCCACCAGGCCGATTTCGAGGCCCATTTCCCGGACCTTCGCTTGGCCCAGATCGCCGGCCAGCGCCGATGTCTTCTTGGGCCAGATCAGCCATAACGTGCGGCCGGCTTGCATTTGGCGCGCCAGGGCCGGCAGTTCGCGGCCGAGCGCGGCGGCCGATTTCACAAACGCCAGGATCACATCGGCGCCGCCCACGCGCCTCTCCACGCGCGCGCCTTCAGGCAGTGGGGTGAGCTTGGCCTCAAAACCCTCGGGCGCGTGAACCAGCGCCACCACGGAGCCTTCCCGTATGCGCAGTTTTTTGGGGAGCGGCGTCCCGGAATAGCCGGCGAACGTGCCGGGGAGAGCGGGGTTTTGGAGAGGATGACGGAGCGCGCGCCGCAGCGCCGCGCCGATTCGCCCCCAGGTGGTGAACACCGCGTCGGGCAGCAGCCCTCGGACGCGCGCGGTCTTTTCGGGGTCCGCCTCGATGAACACCAGCGGAACCATGCGCGTGGCCTTCTGCGCGCGCAGGGCGATCCCCACCGCCTGGCCATGAGACGGCAGCCGCGCCAGATCGATCACCACGGCATCCGGGGGATTCTCGCGCAGGGCGCGGAAACCGGCGCCATCTCGCTGATCGGTGAAGCAGGAGGTCTCGAAGCCTTCGCCGCGCAGGCGTTCGGCGCGCGCCGCGGCTTCCGCGGCGTTCCAGTGGATGACCAGGATGCGCGCCACTGCTACGCGCCGCCGTGGACCGCGCCGCTGGCCGGCGTCAGCCGGGCGCGGATCTGGTTCATGACGTCGGAAGCCAGAAACGGCTTCCGCAACACCGGGAAATTATGCTCTTCGCAGAGCGCTTCTTCCTCCGGCGGCAAGATGGTACCCGTCATCATGATGATCTGCATCTGCGGCACGGTTTGCGCGAACTCGACGCCCAGCTCGACGCCGTTGCCGTCGGGCAGCATGTAATCCAGCAGGGCGGCATTGGGCTTGTGCTCCCGCATCAGGCGTTGCGCTTCCGTGGCCGATTCGGCGGTGAGCAGGGTCCAGCCGGCCTCGGCCATCAGGCGCTCCAGAAAGCGCAGCAGGTCGCGATTGTCGTCCACCAGCAGCACGGTGGGGTGCACCCGGGCGGCGGCCGTGTCGGATTCGAGCGCCCGCAAGTCCAGCTTCTCCGCGTCCTCGGCGACCTCCACCCGCACCCTGATGCCGGGGTTCACCTGGCCGGTGGCTACCAGCGTGGCCAGCGGCTGCGTCAGGTAGCGGTGGATGGTGCGGTTCAACTCACGGGCGCCGTACTCCGGGCTGGTGCCCTTCCGCAGCAGGAACTGGCGCGCCTCGAATGGCGCCTCCAGGGTGAAAGAACGGTTGCCGAGCCGCGTGTTGACGTGGTTTTGCAAGTCGGCAATGTGGTGGTCGAGGATGGCCGAGAGCGATTCCGCGGTCAGCGGCTGGTAGGTGATGATGCAATCGATGCGGTTGACAAACTCCGGCGAGAAGCGCTTGCGGACCGATACCAGGGCGATGTTCTGGAGCTTGGCGGTGAGGTCCTTGCGCTCGGCTGCCTTGACGGATTGGAAGCCGAACTCGGGGTTGATTTCGTGCAACATCTCCCGCGCGCCCAGGTTGCTGGTGAGAAACACCAGGCTCTTTTCGAAGTTGACCGTGGTGTTGTCGCCCAGCCGCAGAATGCCCTTGTCCAGCACACCCATCAGCAGGCGCGTCATGGAGGGAGCGGCCTTGTCGATTTCGTCGAACAGCACCAGCGACAGGCTGCACTTCTCGCTGGTGACGCCATTCAGCTTCTGCTGCGTGAGCATGGGCTGGGTTTCGCGGTGGCCCAGGTAGCCGGGCGGCGCGCCGATGAGCTTGGCGACCTCATGTTCCATCTGGAACTCGCCGCAATCCACCTTGAGCACGTTTTTTTCGCTGCCGTGCAGCACGTCGGCCAGGGCTTCCACGGTCTTGGTCTTGCCCGTGCCAGTGGGGCCTAACAACAGGAACACCCCGACCGGACGGCCCTCCGGCGCCAGGCCCGCCTGGTACATCTGAATGTAAGGCACGATTACGCGCATCGCCGCGGGCTGCCCGACCACCTTC
This sequence comes from Bryobacteraceae bacterium, assembly GCA_049590695.1. Lineage (GTDB taxonomy): Bacteria > Acidobacteriota > Terriglobia > Bryobacterales > Bryobacteraceae > Fen-178. Next base: position 1,442 of record JBAWDI010000955.1, on the reverse strand, counting down.
TGCGAAAGAACCGCGGTAAGGTCCTCGAGGGTTTCGACGGACGGCTTCCTCGATCGGCCTTGCGAAACTCTTGGCTTTTCCACCCCGCCCTCCGCTTCGATTATATCGGGGGAGTGGTCTCTGACCCGCGTGCGGAGTGGCTTTTCGTGGTGGTTTGGATCTCTCATGAGCGTGCTTTATTACGTCTGATTACAACACTTTACCAGGAACTAAGAGACGCCGCAAATATATCTCACGATACTTGTGACCGGTCCTTGGTGGGGCACGCTTTAGCCTGCCAAAAGGCGGCTGCGAAAATTGTCGCCACTAGTGCGGAAACCGGGTCGCTCCAGGAGGACGGAACGGACTATCTATGGCGGAAGGTGATTCTGCCCTTGGTCAGATCGTAGGGAGACAACTCCATGGTGACTTTGTCGCCCGCCAGGACGCGGATGCGATTCCGGCGCAACCGGCCGGCCAGGTGCGCCAAAACCTTGCGGTCGTGTTCGAGTTGCACGCTGAACATCCCGCTGGGGAATTTTTCCAAAACCGTGCCCGTTACCTCGATGCTGTCCTCTTTGCTCATAAACCTCCAAATTGGGGCCGGCGGGCCGGCATCCACCGAGGCGCCGGCCCGCGAAACTCATCAGGCCACCGTGACGTTGGTCGCTTGCAGACCCTTGGGCCCCTTCGTCACCTCAAACTCCACTTTTGAGCCTTCATCCAGGGTACGGTAACCTTCCGTCTGAATCGCCGAGAAGTGCACGAAGACGTCCTCTCCGTTCTCCCGTTGGATAAAGCCGTAGCCCTTGGCTGCGTTAAACCACTTCACTGTACCTTTTTCTTTCATCTGCCTATATACCTTCTTTGCTAAAAATGCACCCAACCCCCGATCCGGCCCGATACAAGAAGAGGGGGCGCGGATAGACCCACACGCCCCCTCTCGGATTTGTCACGAAGCGAAAACAAAAGTCAAATGCCATACTATTATACAACAGCGTGGCGCCGGCTGCGCTACCATCGCCGTGACCACATTCGAGTTTTACCGGTTTCGCTTTCACTTTCGCGCCAGGGACCCGGTGCACTTCCCCGCGGGGAAGAGCGCCAACGTGGTGCGCGGCGCTTTTGGAGCGGTCCTGCGCGACACCGCCTCCCCGGCCGCCTACGCGCGTCTGTTCGAGCCGGGATCCGCGTTGGGCAGCGCCCCCAGCGGCCTGGCGGTTTGGCCCCGGCCTTTCGTGCTGCGCGCAGTCCACTTGGATGGCCTCACCATCGCCGCGGGGGGCTGGTTCTTCGTGGATGTGCACGTGTTCGACCTGCGCGAGCCGGCGCTGGAGCACTTCCGGGCGGCATTTGCGCGGCTGGGCGAAAATGGCGTCGGGCCGGGCCGCGGCCGCGCGGGACTGGACGGCGTCGAGCAACTCGACCTGGCGGACGGCGGGGAGACCGTGACGGACAAGCCG
>JBAWDI010000954.1:0-1943 GCA_049590695.1 Bryobacteraceae bacterium | reverse complement strand
GTGGTGACCTCATTGGCTTGCTGTTGGGCGCTGATACTGCCAGCGCCCAGTGCAAGAGCAAGAGTCAATAGACGGAACGAATGAGAGGAGCCCACGTTTCACTTCCCTATTTGTCTTTGTGAATACTGTTACGCACGGGGCGTAGGGTGAACAGCAGCGTCTCGTGCAGCTAGTCGCAGACTCAAGGCTTTGGCGGCACTCTGGAGGGGCCACCGTATCGATGGTGCCGGTGGCGCGTGCTCTAACGTGCCGACCCGGCTTTCAGTCTGCGCCCGAACACCTTCCAGGGGCTATTCGCCAGGGCACACTGTGTCGTCCCCCGGATAGGTATTATTGTACATCCAACCACTTCCGTTAGTAAAGCTGTTTTTCACGGATTTCGTAATCCCTCAGTCTCGGGGAAGGGTTTGAATCTGGGCTCACGGGTGCGTCTGCGCGGGTGTGCGCGCGAAGATTTTGACGCCGCTAACGCGCTCATAGAACAACAGCGGCATCCGTACGTGCGGAAAGAGTGGAAAGCCGCGACGCAACGGGGAATTGTAGGGCCAGCGAAGGGCGCGCTGTGAGAGTGCATTTTGTCGGAACTCCCCGACCTGCAAGCTCAAACAAACACGCTCAGTCCGACGGCGCGGATTGGGGCGGCAACGAGGTTGCCGTCGACGATTGTTGAACTGTACTTGGGCACGCTCGGCGGAGGGGCGGGGAAGGTCAAGCGCGGTTGGCCGGTGCGTGCCCAGGTTTTTGGAACAGTTTGGAACAGAATTGGGGGAGAGGCGGTCTGTAAGTTATTGAAAAGATGGTGGCCAGGGACGGAATTGAACCGCCGACGCCAGCCTTTTCAGGGCTGCGCTCTACCAACTGAGCTACCTGGCCGGAGAAGTTTCAGTGTAGCAAATGTGCTTGCACCGATTCAAATACGCTTCATCGAGCGGCGGCGCCTTGACCCGCACCGGCGGGCGAGGCGTGCCTCGCCCCTACGCCTTCTGCAACGCTTCCAGCGCTTTGCCGGTCTCCCGCTCGACGTCGGCGTGCAGACTGTTGCCGTGCGCGTCCATGGTCACGATCGCGGCGAAGTCCTTGACGCGGTAGTGCCACATCGCTTCCGGGATGCCGAATTCCATCAGATAAACGCCCGGGACTTCCTCGACCGTGCGCGCATAATATTGCGCGGCGCCGCCGATGGCGTTCAGGTAAACAGCGCCGAACTCCTTCAGCGCGGCCAGGGTTTTTGCACCCATCCCGCCTTTGCCGATTACCGCGCGCACGCCGTAACGCCCGATCACGTCCGCTTCGTACGGCTCTTCCCGGCTGCTGGTGGTGGGGCCGGCGGCTTTCACCCGCCAGCGGCCGCCTTCCTTCAACATCACGGGGCCGCAATGGTAGAGCACGGCGCCGTTCAGGTCCACGGGCGGAGGGTTCTTCATCAGGTAGGCGTGCACGTTGTCGCGGCCGGTGAACATGTCGCCGCGGATCAGCACCACGTCGCCGACCTTCAGCGCGCGCATCTGTGCTTCCGTCAGCGGCGGCGTCAGGATGACCTCGCGGCCCGTGAGAGTGAAACCCGCACCCTGCGTCATGCGCTCGATGGGCCGCGACGGATCGCGGTACAGCCACTTCACAATCGCGCCCGTGGCCGCGTCCAGCCGCACGCCCAGGCGGCGGAAGGCCCAGCAGTCATAGGCCACCGAAACGAAGAAGCTGGCCGGCAGGCGGTTGGCCGCCGCAATCTTGCAGCCGATGAGCGACGCCTTGCCGCCGAATCCCATGGCGCCCACGCCCAGCTTGTTGGCCTCTTTCATGATTTCGGATTCGAGCTGGGCCAGCACGGGGTTGGGGTTCACATCGTCGAGCGTGCGGAAGAGCTGGCCCTTGGCCAGCTCGTAGCCGTGCGCGCGGTCGCTGCCGATGCACACGCCGATGGCGCCGGGCGCGCAGCCTTGCCC
>JBAWDI010000953.1:0-9265 GCA_049590695.1 Bryobacteraceae bacterium | reverse complement strand
GGCTACTACGTGGGCAAGTTGGTATCGGGCGCCGGCAGCGTCAGCGACGGGATGGTGCTGGTGAGCAATGGCTACCCGGACGGCGGCGTGATCACGCGGAAGATTCTGCCGCAACCTCGTCTCGGCTTTGCGTATGACTTGACTGGCAGCCACAGAACGGTAATACGCGGCGGCTTCGGCATCTCGATCGACCGGTACGAGAGCGGCATCACCGGGTTCGGAGCGAGCAACCCGCCGATCGTCCTCCAGCCCTCGCTTCAGTACGGCTATCTACAGGATATTCAGCCGGGCGGGGGCGGCATTTTGTCGCCGTTGACCGTCACGGCGGTAACCAAGAACATGAGTTTTCCGCACATTTACTCCTACAGCATCGGGGTGCAGCGCAACATCGGAGCCGGAACGGTGCTCGATATCTCCTACGTCGGATCGAAATCGCGGGATCTGCCGCGCAAAGACAACCTGAACACCCCGCCCTATGGGATAACCTTCAAGGCCTCGTCGCAGGATCCGACGAAGTTCGCCGGGGGAGTGATTCCGTCCGTTGAGGCCGGATTGCCGGCGATTTACTCCAACGCGGGGCTGAGTTTCAGCGGAGCGAACATTTTAGGCACGGACTTCCTGCGCCCCTACCAGGGGTACAGCGACATTACCTACTACAACTTCGACGCCAACGCGGATTACAACTCTCTCCAGGTGGCCCTCAATCGGCGGTTCTCGCAGGGTCTCACTTTTGGCGTCGCTTACACCTGGTCGAAGACCATGACGACCATTTCCGACGATGGCACCATGACCAGACTGGTGAACCCACAGTGGGACTATGATCTTGCCGCCTTCGACCGCACGCAGTACATCGTCGGGAACTTTGTCTGGGATCTGCCGAAGGGCAGCAAGCTGGCCGGGGGCAGTAAGGCGGCAGGCTTGTTCCTGGACCACTGGATCTTCTCGGGAGTCACCACGCTGGCATCCGGGATGCCGGCCGATGTTGGTCTCACCATCTCCGGCCAGGATGCCGGGACCCGTCTTCTGGGCACCCCGACCAGCGGCAATCTCTCGGGACAGCAAATGCGCTTCCTGTTAAACGGCGATCCGCAAACCGGCTCGACCATCAACATGTCGGCCCTGGTGGTTCCTGGGATCGGCAATATCGGCCCCTACCCGCGCACGTACCTGCGCAACCCGTGGATCGTGAACCAGGATCTCTCGTTGTTTAAGAACATCCCGTTCAGCGCCGACGGGAAGCGGTACTTGCAGCTTCGCTTGGAGGCGTTCAACGCCCCCAACCATCCGCAGTTCTCGGGTTACCAGTTGACCACCAACGTGACCAACGGCGCGGGCGCGACCGGAAACAGCATCTTCAGCAACTTCACCGGCCTGGTGGCTTCGAACAATACTCGGCCGGCCGGGAGCACGGCGGTGCTCGGGACCTACTTTGGGGAACCCAACGGGGCGCAGAACATGCGCGTCGTCCAGATTGCCGCCAAGTTTTATTTCTGAACGGCATTTGTGAGTAATCTCTGGGCCGTAAGGCGCTCTTCAGGAGCGCTTTACGGCCCAGAATCATTTTTGGGCACCAGTACCGCGACCGTCCGGGCCGGGCATGCCCGGCCCGAAGCGCTCGTTGAGGAGGCCTACCACATTGCGAACCCCAGGCAAAGCAGTCGCGCTGACGTTTTCGTTGGCGGTGATTGCGGCCTGCGTCTGGATGTTCTTTCCCGCCCCGCGCAATCGGCCGATTGACCGAAGAATCTCGAACGTCGCTGTGAGCCGAACAGGTGCATGGATCGCTGCCGGTACCGCACAAGGCCCGGTTACGATTTCCAATGGGCGGCCCGGCACTGCCAGAGGGTTTATCCCGCTTCGCAGGGGTCCGCTGAACGATCTCCAGTTCAGCCCCGACGAGCGTCTGCTTGCCATTGCCGGCAAAGATCTGATCCTCTACCCGCTGCAACAACCGGCTGCGCCTCGGCGTCTTCGTTCCGATGGCCGGAACTACGGTACGGTTCGTTTCAGCCGCGACGGACAGACTGTTTTGGTGGTCACCGGAGCCGGCACAATCGAGATCCTCGACGCACGCTCCGGAGCCACGCAACTCAAGATCTGCTGCTCCACTGCTTATGGCGAGGTCGCGTTTACTCCCGATGAGCGAAGCATCGCCAATGCGGGTCATTGGCCCGCGCTCTGGGACTCGCGTTCCGGGCAGCTTATAGCGCGGCTGACAAAAGATCGCCAGTTCCACGCTTTCGGCCCAATTGCATTCGACCAGCCGCACGGCACCGTTCTGATGGGGTCGCAGGATGGCCGGGTGTACTGCTGGGACCTGACAACCCGGCAGCTCATTGCCATGTCACCGGCACACCCGGAATACGTGAGTACGATCGCAGTCTCGGGCACGGGCCTGGTAGCGTATGCCGGCTTCGGAGGAACCGTGCGTCTCTGGAATCCGCGAACCGGGGAAGAGCGTACACTCGCCGCGGCTCGTCCCACTAGCAATCTGGTTCTGGGGCCGGATGTCGCATCAATCAAGTTTGGCACCGCAGACGGCGAGCTTCTCACGATCCCATTTCCAGCAACTCGTTGAGGAAGCCCACCAGGTACTTCCAGACCAGGTAGTAGCCAACCACCGCCACGGCGACGCCGAATGGGAAGACGCAGTTCCACATTCGCTCCTGCTGCTGACCTTACTGCCGGAGTGCGCGGGAGGTTCAATCAGCCTACTTCGGCATCTCCACCACCTTCGGCTGCAGTCCCGCCTTCGCCAGCAGTGCATACACCACGAAGCCCGTCAGGAAGCTGTAAAGCACTGCCGGCTGCACATAGGTTTTCACCTCCGCCGGCAGAGGCAGGAACGGCAGAATCCCCACCACGAACCCGACCGCCCAGGCGACGTACCCGGCAAAGTTGATGCCCACGCGCGGCCCGGCCCAGCGCCTGCCGGAGAGCAGGTAATCCGCCGCCATGGCGCCGCAGATCGGCCCGAAGGAGGCGCCCACGATGTTAAAGAACGGAATCAGGTTCGCGGCCACTCCCGTGACTGCCAGCACGATGCCGACCGCCGCTCCCGCCATGGTGGAGGCCACCCGCGGCACGCCCGGGATCATAGTCGAAAAACTATTGCCCGCGATAAACGCGCAGAAGCACGTCGGCGGGATGGACGCGATGGCGAAGAGGAAGAACATGGCGGTGCCAATCACGCCGCCGATGGAGTGGATGACGTCGGCGTAATCGAAGCCCTGGCTCAGCCCCGAGCCGTGCGCGCCGGCGATGGCCGCCAGCGACAGCCCGCCCGCCACCACCACGGCCAGCGCGATGCCAACCATCCCGCCCCATTTGACATCCGATGCGTTGCGCGCATTCATGCCGAAGTCCGCGCCGGCCGCGCCCGCCGTGGCGAAAAAGCCGATCACAATGGCCAGCGTCATGGTGAACGCCACAAAGGGATTGTCCTCTGCCGCCGGCACATGGTATCGCCCGACGCCGCCGGCGGTCTGGAAGAAGACGATCAGCAGCATGAGCAGCGGAATGGCGTTCAGAAGCAGTGAGATTTTGGCCACGTACCGAATGCCTTTGGCGCCCACCCAGGCCATGACGCAGCCCCAAACGATTCCCGTCGCGATGAACGGCCCTCCGCCCGGCGCGGAGTTCATGCCCAGGCCCTTCAGTATGAATTCGCTGGCGACGGATGTGGCCACGGCGAACCAGCCGATTTGCAGCAGCCCCATGAGCAGCCCCGGCATGAGGTAGCCGCCCTGCGCGCCAAATGTCGAGCTTCCCACCACGTACAACGGGAAGCCGGTCTTCATCCCCAGCATGGCGGGCGCCAGATAGTAGAGGGAATAGCACAGCAGCCCGGCGGCTACCAGCCCGGCCAGGCACACGGCCAGGCTGCCGTGCTTGAGCGTGTCCCCGGCCATCAACCGGTAGAACGCGATCCACAGAAAAATCCCGGCGTAGCTCGGTGCGGTATTGGCATACCACGGAGCGCGCTTCCCCATCGGGTTGGGCGCGGCTTTCGCAAGATAGTCCGGCAACATAGCAGCGGCCAGTATACTACAGTGCACTGCCCGACTCCCGCCCCGCGAAACTGCTACAATCCGTTTTCATATTTCAGTTGCTGCCATGGCGCCACCGTGATCCAAAGGGTCTTCAAGGCTTTTCATTACCGGGATTTCCGGCTGATGTGGATCGGCGCCTTCACCTCCGCCATCGGCACCTGGATGCAGTTGCTGACGCAGAGCTGGCTGATCTGGAAGATGAGCCACAGCCCCTTCCTGCTCTCCTTGGACCCGATCCTGCAGGCGACTCCCATCTTTCTCTTCTCGCTGGTGGGCGGCGTGTTTGCCGACCGCATCGAACGCCGCCACCTCCTGATGTTCTCCCAAATCCTCCAGATGTCGTGCGCGCTGGTGCTCACTTTTTTGGTCGGCTTCCACGCGGTGAAGGTCTGGCACTTTCTGACCTGCTCCTTCGTGGCGGGTTTCGCGCAGGCGTTCGGCGGCCCTGCCTATACGGCGCTCATCCCCACTCTGGTCAGCAAGGAGGATATGCCCAACGCCATCGCCCTGAACTCCATCCAGTTCAATGGGGCGGTGATGATCGGGCCGGCGTTGGGGGGATTGGCTCTGGCCAGGCTCGGCGCCACGTGGTGCTTTGCGCTGAACACGCTGTCGTTTCTGGCTCCGGTCGTCGCACTGACGATGCTGACGGTTCGCTTCCTGCCCGAGAAAACCACGGAAAGCATCCTGGGCAGCATGAAAGAAGGCATCCGATTCGTTCGCCAACAGGGCGCCATGGAGGGGCTCATCGTGCTGGCGTTCTGCATGACGGCCCTGACGCTGCCGATGAGGACCCTTCTTCCGGTGTTCGCCACGGACATCCTGCACCGGGATTCCGGCACGTTTGCGCTCTTCCTGTCCGTATCGGGCACGGGCTCGGTGGTGGGCGCGCTGGCCGTGGCCGGGTTGGGCAACGTCCGCAACAAGGGCCGCCTTGCTCTCGCCATGATGATCTGCCTGGGCGTCACCATTTCGGGTTTTGGCCTCTCACGCTCCGTTTGGTTGAGCTGCGTCATGCTGTTCTTCTCCGGCGCTGCCATGATGGGCGTCTTCGCCATGGTGAGTTCCCTGGTGCAGCTCATCGTGACCAACCAGATGCGGGGCCGCGTCATGAGCGTATATAACTTTGCCTTCCGCAGTGGGATGCCCGTCGGAAACCTGTTGGCTGGATGGCTCGTCCCAGTATTCACGGCCCCTGCCGTGCTTGCGGTGAACGGAGCGCTGCTGATTGCTCTGGGCCTGTACTTCCTCCTGGTGCAACGCAGGGTCGCCACGCTTTGAGGTAAAAGGACGAAAACATGATTTTGGGACTGGTAATGGCGGGCTTCATGGCTGCCGCTCCTTCCGCGCTCGAAACAGCGCGCGACCAGCAGGATCGCGCCGCGCTCCAGAAGATGGTCGCCGAGTACTCCGCCGCTGCGGCCAAGACCCCCAACAACGCCGACGCGCAATACCGGGTGGCGCTGGCTGCTTCCTACCTGGCGGAGGTCTCCATCGAGCAGCACGACCGGAAGCAGGGACGCCAGGCGGCCGAGCAGGGAATCAAGGCCGCCGAGAAGGCCATCTCGCTCAAGCCCGAAGCCGAGTACTACCGCGTGCTGGCCACTCTCTGCGGCCAGGCGATCACCGACGTCCTCAGCGGCCTCAGTTACGGCCCGCGCGCCAGGGATGCCGTCGACAGGGCCGTCGAAAAAGCGCCTAAGTCATCGTCCGTCTACGTGGCTCGCGGAGTCGGCAGTTATTATCTGCCTTCGCAGTTGGGCGGCGGCGCGAAACAGGCCATCGCCGATTTCCAGAAGGCCATCGAGCTCGATCCCAAGAATGCGGAAGCATACTTGTGGCTGGCGCTCAGCCTCCGCAAGGAAAACCGGAACGCGGAGGCGCGCCAGGCCTTCGCCAAGTCGCTCGAGCTGAATCCCAACCGCATCTGGGCCAAGGAGCAGTTGGACAAGACGCCGGTCAAATGAAGGGTCTGGCGATCGCCGCGCTCGCGCTTTTGACATTCGTTCAATTCCCGGGCCACACCTGGCTGCAGCAGGATTCCCAGATTTATGCGCCGGTTCTCGAGCACCAGTGGGACCCTTCGGTGCTGCGCCACGATATGCTGGTGAAGCAGTCGCTCACCGCGTACACTCTTTACGACGAAGCGGCGCTGGCTCTGCGCGGTCTTACAGGCCTCGGTTTCCGCGAGGTGCTGGCTTTCGAGCAGGTGCTCGCCCGCGCCCTCGGCATCTGGGGCCTGTACCTGATGGCCGAGGCGCTGGGGCTCTCGATGGGCCCGGCGCTGCTGGTCGCCGCCATCTGTTCGCTGGGTGCGACCATTGCCGGCCCCGCGGTTCTCTCGATTGAGTACGAGCCGACGCCGCGCGCTTTCGCCGTGCCCCTGTTGATCTGCGCCGTGGGCCTGGCGGCCCATCGCCGGTATCTCGGCGCCGGCTTCGCGGCCGCTGGCGCGTTTGTCTACCATGCCCCCACCACGCTTCCGTTCCTGGGATTCGCGCCCTTGCTGGCAGCGCCGTTCTTCCCGCATCTCACGCCGCTTCAGGAACAACTCCAGCGCCTGCGCGCGCCGTACGTCTGGATTTCCACCTGGCCGGCCGCGGTGATTGTCCATCACCTGATCCTGTTTGCGATTTTGCTCATGGCATTCGCTCGCATCCGGCGCGAAATTCCGCTAGGGCTGCGGGTCCTGGTGCTCGGCCTGGGTATTCTGGGCGTGGCGAGCATGCCCATCTCCTGGCTTCTGCTGGAACATTGGCGATGGGCGCTGGTGCCGCAGCTCCAGCCCATGCGCGCGCTGCTGTTCGTCGCGCTGATGGTGCAATTCCTGACCGCCGCCGCCGGCGTAAAGGCCCGCCGTCCTTTCGAAGCTGTCGCCTGGTTTGCGTTAGCCTACCTGATACCGCTTCAGCCTCTTGCATGGAACCGCGTACTTCTGGCTGTGGCGCTTGCCACTCTGACGGCTCTGGCGGTCCGGCGAACGCCGCGTTTCGCGCCGGTGGCGACCGTGCTGGCATTTTTCGCGATTCCGACGTTGGGAGGAGTCGTCAACTATCCCCACCTGCACACGCCAGAACTGGCGCAGCTTTCAGCGTGGGCGCGCGCCTCCACTCCCCCGGACGCCGTTTTCCTTTTCCCCGATGCCGCCCACGGCCTCGATCCCGGCATCTTCCGCGCCGAAGCTCTGCGCGCGGTATACGTCGATTGGAAAGGCGGCGGCCAAGCAAACTACCTGAAGGCATTCGGCGACGAGTGGTGGTCCCGCTGGCAGCGAACCATGGCCCGCGGCTTCAGCCCCACGGACATGTCGAAGTACGAGGCCCTGGGCATCGGCTACGTAGTGTTACAGTCCCCCAACCACCTCCCGCGACCAGCCGTATTCGAGAACGCGAAGTATGTTGCGTATGCCGTGCTGTGATGGGGGCAGGTTCCGCGTCACTCCAGCCGTCAAAGGCCTCGGGGCACGAGTCCGAGGCGCTGATCGTCGCCCGCCGGCTGGTAGGCTGGAAGTAAGATGGACATGCGCCGCACATGTTTGTATGCTGAAGACATGTCCAAGATGATTCAGGTCAGAGACGTCCCAGAACAGGTGCACAGCACCCTGAAGGCACGCGCCGCTCGCGAGGGCATGAGCCTCTCCGACCTCATCAAGCAGGAATTGGAGCGTACGGCGGAGCGGCCGACCATGCGGGAGTGGCTAGAGAGTACGCGGCAAGCGAAACCGATTCCAACCAAACGGAGCGCAGCGCAAATCGTGCGCGAATTGCGGGATGCGCGATGATTGTTCTGGACGCCTCGGCAGTCGTGGAACTGCTCACGAACGGCCCGTTGGCCAATTCCCTCAGGCGCGATCTGGCCGGGCGCAGCGAGCCATTCATCGTTCCACATCTACTCGACGTGGAAGTGGTTAGCGCTCTCAGGGGCCTGATTGCAGGCCGGCGTATCGATTCGCATCGGAGCGAGCAGCTTCTCACGGGGCTTGCGGCGCTCCCCGCGGAGCGCTATGCCCACACGCCTTTGGTGGGCCGGATTTGGGAACTGCGGCACAACTTTACCCCTTACGATGCCGTCTACATCGCCTTGGCTGAAGCAACCAACTCCGTCTTGTACACCTGCGATGCGAAATTGTGCGGAGGCCATCGCGCGCAGGTTGTGCTCTTCGCCCCCTGACGCCAAAGCGCGCCTCCCCTACACCCCTACCCCCACCCTCCACAGCAGATATCCCACCGCCTGCTTGACGTAATTCCACCGATCACGCACGGGTTCCGGCTTTTGCTCCTTGCGCGGCGAACCGTACGCCTTTAAGCCGCGGGATTCGAGTATCTTCTTCACGCGATAAATGTGGTACCCGTCGCTTACCACGATGGCGGAATTGAGGCCCATGCGGCGCATGATTTCGCCCGCCAGGGTGGTGGAATGCACCGTGCTCTCGCCCTCGGTTTCCACAATGATGGCCTCGGGCGGCACGCCGCGGCCGATCAGGTAGGAGCGGCCTACGCCGCCTTCCGTAAACACCGGCTCGCCGCCCGCGCCGCCAGTGGTCATGATCTGGGGCGCCAGCTTGCGGTGGTATAGTTCCAGCGCGTGGTCCAGCCGCGCGCGAAATACTCGCGAAGGCCGCCCCCGATACTCGGCCGCGCCCAACACCAGGATCACATCCGCCGGTTGCGCTTCCTCGCGCGTGGATTGCCGCCCAATCCGCACGGAGAGGTAGCCGACCGAGACCATCAGCCCCGCCAGCGCAGCCGCCATCGCAACCCATGCGGCCCGCTTGACGTGCGGTATTCTGAACATACGGAAACCTTATTGTAATCGGATGTCGAAGGCTGAAACCATTACGAGCGCCGCCAATCCGCTGCTCAAGGACGTGCGCCGCGCCATCGCGCGCGGCACGCTCACCGAGCAGGGTTGGTCGGTGGCGGAGACCTTTCACCTGCTGGAAGAGGCGCTGCGCAGCGATTGCGAAGTGAAAACCGTGCTGGTGGCCGAATCCGTGCGCTCGGCCGCCGAGACGCACGTCCGGCGGCTGGCGGGCGTCAAGGTGATGGTCCTGCCGGACGCGCTGCTCCAGAGCGTGTCCGGAACCGAAACCAGCCAGGGCGTGATGGCCCTGGTCAAACCGCCGGTCTGGAAGCTCGAACAGTTGTTCCGCGGCTGCCCGCTGGTGGTGGTGCTCGATGGCTTGCAGGACCCCGGCAACGCCGGCGCCATCG
>JBAWDI010000952.1:0-1939 GCA_049590695.1 Bryobacteraceae bacterium | reverse complement strand
GTGAAAAAACTGGCAAGCTAAAGCATGCCCCACCAGGTGGGGCATGCTTTAGCTTGCCCATCGCCCGCTTGCGGGCGACTTCTTCCCGCCATGACCGCAAACTAGTCTTGAAGCGTTGCATGTTTCTTCACGACGCCCACTACTTCCGTGCGGGCGTATTGCATCTTGATCTTGCTCGGAACCAGGCACACCAGCGTGCCGCCAATCAGCACCAGGCCGCCGATCCAGATCCACGAGACCAGCGGGAACACGTACGCCTGGATTATCGCGCGCTGGTTGTCGTCCGACATGCCGCCGAAATTCAGGTACAGGTCTTCGTTGAGCCGCGGCCGGATGCCCACCTCCGAAGTGCCCTGTTTGCTGGCCAGATAGAACCGCTTCTCCGGTTCCAGCGTGCCCAGCGGAGCGCCGTTCTTCGAAACCTGCATGATAGCGCGGCTCCAGGAGTAATTCTCGTTCTCGCCCTGCTTTAAGTCCACCATCTTCAGCTCGTAAGCGCCCACGCGCATGCTGTCGCCCGTGTTCAGTTCCTTCACTTCGCTCTGGTTGAAGGCGTGGCCGGTGAGCCCGACGAATATCAGCACGATCCCCATGTGGACCAGGTACCCGCCGTAGCGCCGGGTATTCCGGTGCGTCAGCTCCACGGTGGCGCGCAGCAGGTTCATATGGTTCTTGGCCGCGATGGACCGCGCGCCCTTGTAGAACTCGATCTTCACCGTCAGCGCCACGAACAGGCAGAAGCCGAATGAAATCAGAGGGTAGAATTGCCGCATGCCCGCCGCTATCAGCGCGCCCACCAGCACCAGCGACGCAATGCCCGGCCACTGGAAATTCCGGCGCAGGCTGTCGAGCGACGTTCTGCGCCACGCAAACAGCGGTCCCACGCCCGTGAGGAACAGCAGGAACAGCCCGATGGGGACCATCAGGCGGTTGTACCACTCGGCGTCGAGCGCAATTCGATTTCCGGAGAGGGCTTCGGAAATCGTCGGAAACAGCGTGCCCCACAGCACCGCGAAGCAGCTTGCCAGCAGAATCAGGTTGTTGAACAGGAAGCTGGATTCGCGCGAGACCACGCTTTCCAGTTGCGCCTCGCTCTTGAGGTAATCCAGGCGGTCCAGAATCAGGTAAATGGTAGCCGCGATGCCCACCGCCAGGAAAGTCACGAAGTACTTGCCGATATCCGAGCGCGCGAACGCATGCACTGACTCCACGAACCCGGAGCGCGTCATGAACGTCCCCAGGATGCACAGGAAGAAGGTGGCCGAGATCAGCACCATGTTCCAGACCTTCATCATGCCCTTCTTCTCCTGCATCATCACCGAGTGCAGAAACGCCGTGCCGCTCAGCCACGGGAGCAGGGAAGCGTTCTCCACCGGGTCCCAACCCCAGTAGCCGCCCCAACCCAGCACGTGGTACGCCCACGCCGCGCCCAGCATGACGCCGGCGCTCTGAAACAGCCACGTCACCAGCGTCCAGCGGCGCGTGGTGTGGATCCACCCGTCGCCCGGCTGGCGCGTGATGAGCGACCCCATGGCAAACGCGAACGGCACCGCGAATCCCACGTAGCCCAGGTAGAGCATGGGCGGGTGGATCGCCATGGCCGGGTATTGCAGCAGCGGGCTCAGCCCGTTGCCATCCGGCACCGCGACGATCAGTTTGTCCGTCGCCAGCATCTGGAACGGATTGGCGATGAAGTTGTTGAGAAGCAGGAAGAAGGCCTCGACCGTGGTCAGCACGGCGACCACGTACGGCATCATGCCGCGGTGCTTGCGCCGGTTCGTAAACGCGACCACCATGGCATAGCCTGAAAGCAGCCAGCTCCAGAACAGCAGCGACCCTTCCTGCCCGCCCCACCACGCCGCGAACTTGTACAGCATGGGCATTCTGCGGTTGGAATGCTCCGCCACGTAAGCGAACCGGAAATCGCCCGTCATGAGCG
>JBAWDI010000951.1:0-1549 GCA_049590695.1 Bryobacteraceae bacterium | reverse complement strand
CCTGAAGCACCTGCCGCACTTGCTCCGGATGAATTCCCGCTTTGAGGCGCCCCCAGACCACGAAGCTGTCGTTGGCCGGAATCAATAAGATCCGCGCGGACTCGTAAGTGGTGAGCGGCACCCACAGGTCATTGAGAAACCCCGGCTCGACGCCGCTGAAATTCTTGGCGGCCACCCCCACAATTCGGAATTCGACGTGGTTCATGGTCAGCCACCGGCCCAGCACCGCCGGGTTTCCCCCGAAACGCCGCATCCAGAAGCCGTAGCTGAGAACCGCCGCCGAGCGCGTTTGGTCAAGCTGCTCATCCGCTTCCGTCAGCAGCCGCCCCAGCACCGGGCGGACGCCCAGCGTGGCCAGTCCGTTGCCGGAGATCCACTGCACGCGCACCCGTTCCAGCGTCCCCGCGTTGTCGAAAACCGCCGATTGCAGCGGTCCCCACACCGTCATCCCGAAGAGCTCCACCTGCCCGCCGGCCGCCTGCCGAAATCGCCCGAGCAGTGGATAGCTGAAGTGATCTTCTTCCGGCCGCGCGCCCGGCAAAGTGCGCAGCGGCTGGTACGTGAACCCAACCAGCCTGTGCGGCTCCGGCACCGGCAGCGGACGCAGCATCAATGCGTCGATTAGCGAAAACGCCGCCGTGCAAGCGCCGATGGCCAGCGAAAGCGAAAGCACCGCCGCCGCCGTGACGGCTCGCTCTTTGGCCAGGATGCGGACACCAAACCGCGCGTCCTGAAGTAGCGATTCCAGCCACATATCCCTTGCGCCCTTCCGTCATGATCTCATACGGTTCTTTGCTCTGAGCATGTAGCGCGTGGAACACCGCGCCGCGGGTGCCGCGACGCGAACACGGACTCCGCGGCACGCATCGGGCAGCGAGACGGAATACCCTACTCCACGCCCGCTGCACTGCTACCATCAGACTGAATGCCCGGCCCAATCCTCGATTCCAACGATCCTTCGCTCTATGACGTTCGCTCCCGCGCACGCGGCCCGCAAGGCGCGCTGCCCATCACTCCCGAGATGCTGCTCCGCCGTCCCTCCGGCGAGCTCTTCGGCTTGTCCCAGGATGCCGGCATGGGGTGGGATCCGGCTGCGCTCGGCGGCAAGGAGTTCCTGATCCTCAGCACCCACGGCGGCATCCGCGCGGCCGACGGCACGCCCGTCGCGCTGGGTTATCACACCGGTCACTGGGAAGTCGGCCTGCTCATGGACGCCGCGGCCAAGGAACTCAAGTCGCTGGGCGCCATCCCCTTCGCCGCTTACTGCACCGATCCCTGCGACGGCCGCACGCAGGGAACCACCGGCATGTTCGATTCCCTGCCATTCCGCAACGACGCCGCCTCGGTTTTCCGGCGCCTCATCCGCTCCCTGCCCACGCGCCGCGGCGTAATCGGCGTGGCCACCTGCGATAAGGGGCTTCCGGCCATGATGATGGCGCTGGCCGCTACCCGCGACCTGCCCGGCATCCTGCTGCCCGGCGGCGTCACACTGCTGCCCGAAGAGGGCGAGGATGCGGGCGCCGTGCAATCCGTCGGCGCGCGCTATGCC
>JBAWDI010000950.1:0-5131 GCA_049590695.1 Bryobacteraceae bacterium | reverse complement strand
GGCGCAAGCAGTACACCTTCTCTGGTCTCGACCGGCGGCGAGAAGTCCGGCACGGCCTCGGGGTATTCGGGCCGCACCTTCTCGCGCACCATCACCAGGTGTACCGCGCTTCTCGCGCTGGGCTTGGCCGCATCCACCAGCATATCGACGCCGGCCACGTGGCGGTACTCGAAACCGAAAGGCCGTACGGCATCCGCAATTCTGTCCAGATCGCGGCGGTCCACCGCCATATCGATGTCGCGCGTCATCCGCGCGGCCAGCGGATCCTTTTCGGAAACGTGCAGAAAAACAGCCACGCCGCCAACCACACGATACTCGATACCGGCGGCTCGCAAAGCGGATGCGACGCGTTTCAGTACGTCGAAAAGCTGTTCCACGTGCTCGTCGTAAGCAGTTGCGGAAATCACGGGCCTATGGTCTCAGTATAAGTCCTCTACTGCACCACCAGCGCCTGCCGCGGAAACGCGAACTTCCGGCCCACTTTGTCGATCACGTTGAGCTGGCACGTGTATCGCCCCGGCGCCAGGCCCTTCAGCGGGACCTGCAACTCGACCGGCACCGCGTTCGGACGGGTGGCCGCCAGCGCCGTGGCCGTCAGCGGAGCGGCCTCGAACGCTTTCGCGCCCTTCTCGTTGAACAGGCTCATGCTCACCGCGATGCGCCGCGCGCGCAGATTGAGCGGGTCCGGCACGGCATCGTACACATCGAACGAGATGGTCATGTTCTGGTCGCGCCGGAATACTTTGGTGATGCTCGGCACCACTTTCTCATCGCCTACCACCAGCGGGTTCGGCCGCGCCGTTCTCCTGGCCGCCCTCTCGTTCTCCGCCGCGCCCACCGCGGCTTTGAACGGTTCCCTTTGGTTGCTCCAGATTACCGAGCTGGTTTTCAGCACCGCCGAGTCGGCCGCCAGGTCGGGCACCACGAAGCGCATATCGAATGTGCCCATCTTGCCGCTCAGGTTTTCCCGCACCAGGAACTTCATCCGGTACTTGCCCGGCGACAGCGTAAAACCGGCGTCGTAGTGGAAGTTGCGGTGGCTGAGTTTGGCGGCCTCGCCCGCTTCGAGCTTCACCTTGATGTAGTCCCGCACGGTGCCCACGGCCACTTTGCGGTCGTCCAGGATCTGGCCCAGGAAGTCGAACTCGGTCTCGCCGCCGCCGCGCTTCTGCGCCAGGTCGATCACCGATCCCGGAACCTTCACCGAAACCGGAACGAAGTACGCCGTCGGCGTGATGCGGAAATAATCCACTTCCACCGCCAGCGGAATGTCCGTCACCGGGTCGCCGGCGTTCATGGCCTCCTGCAGCTTCTGCTCTTTATCCTGGCCGTTGAATTTGCCCCATACCTTGTCGGCGTAGTATCCCTGGCGAAATTCCAGCTTGGCCGACTGGTTGTTGTTGAGCTTCACCGTGATCTTGCGGTACTTGCCGTCCACCGCCAGGTTGGTCGAGTAGTAGCCCAGAACGTAGTAGCTGCGGTACTCCTGCTGCGCCTGCACGATTCCCAGCGATAGCTCGTTGCTGTCCAGGAATGCCTTTCCGCCGGTGTCCGACGCCAGGGTGGCCAGCGTCTCCTGCGAGTTGTTGATGGCGGCGCGCTGCGAGTTGTATACCGAGCCGGAGAAGATGCCGGTGCCGCGCGAGGCCGCTTTGTTGGCGCCCCCTCCCGGAGGGTCCGCCATCAGTCCCCGCGCATCGATGGGATAAATCGCCACGTTGGCCTTCGCGGCCGCGTTGATGGAGGCCTCCAGTTGCGCCTGGTTGTCGACCCCCGTCCTGGCGACGCCGCCCGCGAAGTAAATGAGAGCCTTCTTCTCCGGCAATGCCGACAGCTTTTTCGACGCGTCCTCGATGGCCGCCAGCTTGCGGTCGGTGTTGTAAATGTTGAATTCCGTCTCGTCGGCGACGAACGCCGCGCCGGTGTCTTCTTCGTCGTCGGTGGCCGTGTCCGCGGCGTCCGCCAGCTCGCTCAGCTCGCCGATGGGCAACGAATTGATGATGTCCTTCAACTGCGTGCGGTCGGCGGTGAAATCGGTCTTCACCTGGAGCACCGTCGAGTACAGCATGATGGCCACCATGTCCGCCGTCGTCATCTCGGTGTCGATGAATTTCAGCGCCGCCTCTTGCGCGCGCAACTGCTCGGGAATCCCCATGGACGAAAAATCGAAGAACATCACCATCAGGCGCTTGTCGTGATACTGCACCTTGCCGGGTTCTTCCGTGGTGATGATGGTCTTGGGAGGCTCCGGTATGGCGTTCACGTCGTCGAGCGTCGGCGGCGGAGGGGGCGGCGCCGGCTCCATGCCGAGTTTCTGCACTTCGAAGACCGAGATCTTCTGCGGCTTGCCATCTTCGAGCACCGTGAAGTCGTTCTGGGTGAGGCTGTCGATGGCCTTGCCGGACTTATCCTTCACCGTGACGTCCACAATCACCAGATTGGCGTTCGCCGTGAACGTGGCTTTTCTGGCCGGCTGCTGCGCCGATTGCGGCTGTCCCGCAGCCGAAAGCACCAAGAGCGCCGTGAAGCCGTAAATTCTCATCGCTAAAAATTAAACCTCAGCGTCAGCGTGACGTTCCTCGTCCCCGACGCCGCCGTCGGCAACCCGTAGTTGGACGCGTTAAACGTGGTGCCGATGTTCGTCACCACCACATGATTCAGCGCGTTGTTGGCGGCCAGGCGCAACTGGAGCTGGCGCCGGCTCTCTCCGAATCGAAACGCGCGGTTGAGCGAACCGTTCAGGCCGATCTGGAACAGGCCGGGGATGGTGTCCCTCCCCGCGTTGCCGTACTGGCCTGCCGGAGGTGTGGTAAACGCGTTCAAGTTGAAGTAGGGGAAGTTGCCGGCGTTGATGCTTTCTCCCGTGGCTTCCGCGCGCCCCGCGCCGAACGCCGCGGTTCCTCCCGTATTCGACAGGTTCCCCGATACCTTCGCCGTCAACGGCGTGCCCGATGTGGCCGTGAAATTGCCGCTCATCGTCCACCCCGTGAAAGTCCTGGTCTTCCATCCGCCGTTGCGCCACAAACCATGTATGCCCACCGGCGAAGACAGCATGTAGCCCACGGTCAGATGGTGCCGCTGGTCGAAGGTCGACAGGCCGCGCTCCAGGCGCAAGTCCTGGGGGAACTGGACCACCGTGCCGCCGCCACCCGAAAAACTCGAAGCGTCGTCGATGGATTTCGAGAACGTGTACAACGCGTTGGCCGATACGCCCCGCCCGAATCGGCGCGTGATCCGCGTCTGTGCGGCGTGGAAAATGGAATCCCCCTGCGAGGTCAGGTAAGAGAACCCGGTGGCGTTGCCGATTTGCAGTTGCTGCTGCGCGTTGAGCGGCGACGCGCCCGGCGCCGCGCGGTCGGGCTGCTCCGTAATGGGCAGGCCCGTGCCTTTGGTGCCGATGTATTCCAACTCGACCAGCAGCCCATGCGAGAAGGTCTGCTGCAGCGCGAAGCTCCACGTCTGCGCATAGGCCAGCTTATAGTTCTTGTCGATCGCGTACGTGTTGGTGATGGTCTGCGACGGAACCGTGGGGAACGGGTTCTGCAACGTCTGGCGATAGGCTGTGCTGGTTGTGAGCGAGACGTTGGTGGCAAACGGCGGCTGTGCCGCCATGCTGGACGCGAACCCGCCGTACGACGAGCCGCTGAAGAAAATGCTGTAGCCGCCGCGGATCACGCGCGCGTGTTTCTGCGACGGCCGCCACGCAAAGCCCAGCCGCGGCGAGTAATTGTTCTTGTCCGCGTCTACCAGGCTGGACGGGTATTTGCCGGAATATGGCCCAATGCTATCGGCCGGCGTCACCACCTGCACCGCGTTCATCTGCGGGTTGATGTCGAGATTCGCCAGCCGCCCTTGCAATTCCGTGTACGGGGCGAAGTACTCGTATCGCAGGCCCACGTTGAAGGACAAGCCCTGCCCCACGCGCCAATCGTCCTGCGCGTACCAGTTGGCGGCCCAACTGCGGAAGTAATCGTTGGCGCTGCCGCGCAGCGAGCTGGTCTGCGGCAACCCCAGCAGAAAATCGGCGAAGTCGAACCCGGTTCCCGCCACCGGCTGGCCCTGACTATCGATTTGGCTGGTCAGCAATCCGCTGAAGCTGAACGACCCGCGCGAATTGGCATACGACAGGCTGTTCTGCTGCAACCGCCGGTATCCCACTCCGAACGTCAGGTTGTGCTTCCGGCGCACCACGTAGGTGATGCTGTCCGTGACGTTGGTGGTCTGGCTGCGGCTCACCGATGCCGATCCATCCGAAAGGCTGCCGAAGTTCGTGAATGACAGGCTCGGAGGGCCATAGTTGACCGGGGCCTGGTTAAAGGGGTACTGAGCGGTTCCCGTGATGCCCAGGTCCTGCTCCACGTTGTCGTTGTACGCGAAGTAGGGCGTCCCCTTGCTGATGTTCCGGCTGAAAGTGGCGTTCAGGCTGTTGTTGAACCGCGGCTTGAAGCTGTGGCTCCAGCCCGCCGACGCGCTCAAGCCGTAGCCGCTGCTCGAATCCTTGTACCCGAAAAGCTGCTGGCTTTTCGAATCGTTGCGGCTGTACTGCTCGTTGAAATTGAGGCGGTCTTTGGTGGTCAACGGCACGTTCAGCCGCACGCCGAGGCTGTCGCTCACCCTCGGAGTGGACGTCACCAGGTGGTAATTCTGCACGATCCCGGGGTAGGTAGGCTGCGGGAAGTACGTCAGCAGCCCCGCCGCCGCCGGATTAAACCGCGCGACAGGTATCGCATTGCCCGGAAACGGCGCCCCGCTCAGCGGATCGTAAATCGTGACCGCCGTGGTGGCCAGCGCCTGCGAGAAATCGCCATTCCGCTCCGCGAGCGTGGGCACCGACGACGTCAGGCTGTTTCCGCTGCGCGCCCGCTGACCCGTGTAATTCACGTATAGAAGGTATTTGTTCGAGGTAATCAGCTTGGGAATGTGTATCGGCCCGCCGACGTTGAAACCAAACCTGCCCGAGGCCGACGACGGTTTAGGCGCAGTGAGACCATTCAGCGAATAGGGCGCGGCGTTCAGCGCCGAGTTGGTCATGTCCAGAAATACCGAACCGCTGTACAACGATTGCGTGCGCCGCCGGTTGCCGAAGGCCGCGAACTGCCCGTTAAAAGGCCCGCGCCGCTGTGCATTGGCG
>JBAWDI010000949.1:0-1835 GCA_049590695.1 Bryobacteraceae bacterium | reverse complement strand
GGGCAAGGTCGAGCAGTACAAAACCAATGAAACCTACCCCTGGAACGGGGATCACTCGACGGCGGTTGACAACTGCAACGGCGCGAGAATCGCCGTCACGCATCGTCAATCGCGCACGGCCTACACGCTGGAGGTGCGCGCCTACAACGACGGCATTGCGTTCCGGCACGTGGTGCCGGGGGCAGGGACGCACGTTCCGGACGAAGCCACGGCGTTTCACCTGCCGGCGGCCAGCGTGCTGTGGTGGCACAACCTCGAAGAAAGCTACGAGACGTTGTACCAGAGGAAGACCCTAGGACTTAAAACGGGCTGGCCGGCGACTCTTCCAGCGGGCGCATGGCTGGCTCCGCCGGTGACCCTCATGCTACCCGAGGGCGCCGGATACGTCTCGATCACCGAGGGGGGACTTCGCAATTACAGCGGCATGGTGCTGCAGGGCGACGGCGTCGGCGGCTTGTACACGCGACTGGGCCATGCCCCGCCCGCCTCGTGGCAGTTTTTGGCGTATCGGCCGCAGTTTAGCGCGGAGCGCTTTGCGAAGGCGGCGGCCATTACCGGGACCATTACCACGCCCTGGAGGGTCGTCATGATCGGGGCCGACCTGAATGCGCTGGTGAACTGCGACATCGTGCATAATGTCTCGGCGCCGCCGGACCCCAAGCTCTTTCCGGACGGCCTGAAAACCGCCTGGGTCAAGCCCGGCCGCTCGGTCTGGGCCTTCCGGGATGGCGGCGATCGAACCGTGGAGGGCCAGAAGGAGTTTGCCGACCTCGCCAACCGGCTGGGCTTCGAATACAACGTGATTGAGGGCTTTTGGTCGAGATGGCCCGAGAGCCAGTTGAGGGAACTTGCCGACTACTCCCGCCAGCGCGGCGTAGGACTGCTCGTCTGGAAGCACAGCGGGGAGCTTACCGACGAGAAGAGCGTCCGCGCGCTGTTCGACATTTGCCGGCGTAACGGGGTGGCGGGGGTGAAGATCGACTTCTTCGACCACGAACACAAAGAGGTCATCGATCAGTACGAGATGATTCTGAAGCTGGCCGCGGAGTACCATCTGGTCGTCGATTTTCACGGCGCCAACAAGCCCACCGGCCTGGAACGCACGTATCCCAACGAGTTGGGCGTGGAGGCGGTCTATGGCATGGAGAAAGAACCTACCGCGCGTCAGGACGTCACGCTTCCATTCACGCGCGGGCTGGCTGGACTCATGGACTACACGCCCACGAATTTCAACCCTACCTGGATGGCGGACACCACCTGGGCGCACCAGGTTGCCAACGCCGTCATCCTGCAAGCTCCGCTGCTGGTGTACGTGGCGCATCCGGCCAACATGCTGGCAAACCCGACCGCCGACGTGTTGAAGAGCATTCCCAGCGTTTGGGATGAAACGGTGGTGCTGCCCGTCTCGCAGATCGGGGAAGTTGCGGCCTTCGCCCGGCGAACGGGCAATACATGGTTTCTGGCGGTGAACAACGGCCCGGTTGCCAGAGTTGTCCGCGTGGACCTGTCGTTTCTGGGCACGGGTACATACGTGGCGACGCTCATTCGCGATACCGGCGAAGCCTCCGCTGTCAAAATGGAGCACATGACGCTGCAGGGCAGCGACCCGCTCTACATTAACTTGCGTTCGGGCGGCGGGTTCGTGGGGAGGTTCGTCAAGTAACGCGGGCGGACGACTAGGCCCGCGAGCGCGAAAAAGGGGGCTCGCGTGGTCCGGTGGCTGCACATGCAGGCTGACGCTATTCTGAAGAAAGGAGGTCCGGCTATGGCGAATCTCGATTGGTCGCAATGCCCCGCCGTGGAGAGCGTCCGCGGCAAGGTCAGTGGCGCGTGGG
>JBAWDI010000948.1:0-7794 GCA_049590695.1 Bryobacteraceae bacterium | reverse complement strand
CGCTAGCAACGGTCGCGGCTCCGAGCGGGACACGCCGCGCGCGGCGCAATTCCGGCCCCGCTCGCCCTACGCGGCATCCCTACATCGCCGCCGGCCGTATGTTCTGGTTCACGCGGAACAGGTTACCCGGGTCGTACTTCCTTTTGACCGCGGCCAGGCGCACGTAGTTGCCTCGATAACTGCTCGCGATGCGCTCGTCACCCTCATCCATCAGAAAGTTCACGTAGGCTCCTCCGGCCGAGTAGGGATGAAGGGCGGACCAGTACGAGCGTACCCACTCGCGGTACTGCGGCATGGGCGCGGGGTCGGGGCTGACGGCGGCGAGAATGTGCGTGAACTTCACGTCCCGGTAAGCAAATGCCGTCTGGTCCGCGGCCACGTCATGAACCGCTCCATCCAAGGGGTAGATGTGCACGGCGGAATGTACGGTTGGAATCCGAGCACCGTAGCGGACGTGGCCGGCAATCGCCTGCTCGGTGAGGTCGTCGACAAAATCGGCTTTCCAGTAATGATACAGGCCGTGGGGCAGCAGACCGTCGAACATCGACTGCACGGCGGGATAGGGCGCGGGGTGCCCGAGGGCGAACGCCGGCGGGCCGAACTCGCGCAAGGGGCGCGTTAACCGCTCTCCTGTTTCCAGATCGCCGGAATAGACGTAGACCATGCCGCACATGGTCTTCATGTGAAGGTGTTCGGGGAACGGTGGCGCCGGCGGAACGATCAGGTACGCGAAGAACGCGTTCAGTTCGCGCGGGGCGCCGGCCATAAAAGCGGCAAAGAAACGCAGGACGTCGGCCGCCTTTTCCAGCGGATAGAGCACCGGCCCCGCATAGACCGTGCCGACGGGGTGAAGCCGGAACTCCAACGAAGTTACAACCCCGAAGTTGCCGCCCCCGCCTCGGATGGCCCAGAATAGGTCCTGGTTCTCGGTAGCGCTGGCGGTCAGCATCCGGCCGTCGGCGGTGACCACGTCAGCCGAGATTAAGTTATCGCACGACAGGCCGTAGCGCCGGGACAGGTGGCCGAAACCGCCGCCCAACGTGAGGCCGCCAACGCCGGTAGTTGAAATGATGCCGCCAGGCGTGGCGAGGCCAAAGACATGGGTGGCGTGGTCGAAATCGTGCCAGGTGCAGCCCCCCTCGACGCGCGCGACCCGCCGGACGGGATCCACGCGAATGCCTTTCATCCCCGATAGATCGATGACGAGGCCGCCGTCGCACGTCCCAAAGCCCGGAACGCTGTGGCTGCCGCAGCGGACCGCGGGAGACAAACCTTCGTCCCTGGCGAAGTTGACGCAGCGGATGACGTCGGCGACATCGGCGCATTGGACAATCAGCCGCGGGTGGCGGTCGATCATCGCGTTGTAGACCCGGCGAGCAGCCTCGTACGCCTCATCGGATGGGCGAATGGCCTTGCCGCGCAAGGTCGAAAGAAGTCCTTCCATGGCCTGATCGGTTGGGCCCGGCGGAATTGGTACAGCGGAAGATTGTCCCATGGTTATCCCCTCCAAGAGATTTGCTGCTGCCAGTTTCTCGCAACCCGATTCGCAAAGTCAAGTCTCGCTCGCGGACTCGCTCGCGGACCCATCCCACTCACAGGTGATACAGCATCAGGTACACCACCACGCCGGTGACGCTCACGTAGAGCCAGATGGGGAGCATCCAGCGGGCGATGCGGCGGTGTTTGTCGTAGCGCGCGGATAAGCCGCGGCGGAGGGTGATAATCGCCAACACCGGGACGGCGGCCGCTAAGAGCGTGTGGGTTCCGAGAATGCTCAGATAGAGCGTCTTGATGGCGCCGGTCTTCGGAAACCGCACCGAGCCCACTTGATAGTGATACACCAGGTAACACACCAGGAACAAGCACGAGACAACGAATGCGGACTGCATGACTTTGCGGTGCTGCGCGATGCGCTTGCGGCGAATCAGCGTGTATCCCCACACCAATAACACGGCGGCGGTGGCGTTCAGCACGGCATTCACGGAGGGTAAGACCGGAGTCATGATTTTTCGCGCTCCAGTTGGCGGATATCGTGGAGCAGATGAGGCATAAAGCCGTCGTCGGAGCTGAGGTAGTAGCCGCGGATGCGGCGGGCGCCATCCACCAGCACGAAGCGCGTGCTGTGAATCAGGCTGCCATCCACACTGTTGAGCTTGAAAGCGTGGAGGCCAAGGTCGTTGAGGCGGCTCCGCTCGCCGGTGAGGAAGTGCCAGCGCGCGGGATTGGCGGTGAAGTGTTTGGCGTACGCGGCGAGGACGGTTGGGGTGTCGTGCTCCGGATCGACCGTGAACGAGACCAGGGTCACATCGGGCGTCCCGGCGGTGGACAGTTGCAGGTGGTGCATCTGCGAGCTCATCATGGGGCACGGACCGGGGCAGGTGGTGTAGATGAAGTCAGCCACCCAGACGTGGCCGTCGAGAGATTGGCTGTCGAAGGGCTGACCGGTTTGCGCGGTGAGTTGGAAGGGAGGGACCTGGCCCAGGATGGGGAGGGGCTTGGGGGCGGCGCAGGCGGCCAGCAGTACAGCGATCACAGCCACAGCCACTTTGTGGGGCAGGTTGGAAACCTGCGGCGGGTTGACAACCCGCCAGTTGCGCCGGTTACCAACCGGCGCGCAGCTTGCCAAGCTGCCCCACAATCTCATGCCGCGCTGTGAGTGGCCTTTTGCGCGGCCATGACGACCGAGGCCAGGAAGAGTAACAGGCCGAATACAGCCGTGACCACCAGGCTCTCCACCTCGCCGGGGGCGGCGTTGGGGAGCCGGAGCGTGTGGTTCAGCAGCGCAATCGTGTAAGTCAGCGGGTTCACCCACATGATAGCCTTCACCCATCCGTGCGCGGTGGACATGGGGAACAGCGAGCCCGAGACCATCCACATCGGCACCAGCAGCAGGTTCATAATCGCGTGGAAGCCGGAGGTGGATTCCATTCTCCAGGCGATCACAAAACCCAGGCCAGTGAGCGTGAAGGAAATCAAGAAAATGGCGGCGGCCACCGGGATCAGCTCCAGAAAATGGATACTCACCCCGGCCAGCGGCGCGAATGCGAGAAAGATCAATCCTTGAACCCATGCCAGTGTCGCGGCGCCCAAGATCTTGCCCAACACCATGCTGGAGCGGGGCGCGGGCGATACCAGCATGGAGAGTAGAAAACCTTCTCTACGATCTTCGATGATCGAGATGGTCGAAAAGATGGCGGAAAACATCACGGTGAGGACCAGCGCGCCGGAGTAAAAGCGCGCCAGGTCGTTGGAACCGTAGCCGATCAGCAGCCAGAAAACCAAGGGAGACGCCACCACGCCCAGCACGCGGCTCTTCTGCCGCCAGAAGCGCACCAGCTCGCGCTGCCACAGGGTTGCGGCGGCCAGGAAGAAGTTACTCAATGGAAGCTCCCGTCTGGTTCACGAACACGTCTTCGAGCGTGGGCTTGTGCAGGCCGACGGATTCTATAGCGCCCGGAAAAGCCTCCACCACTTCGGCGATGAAGCGGTGGCCGTTGGCGATCTCGACGCGCACCTCGCCATCCCTGACGACGGGGCGGACGCCGAAGCGCTGCTCGATCTTCGCGGCCAGCAGCGCGGTATCGGCGGTCTGAAGCACGACGACATCGCCGCCGATGCGCGCGCGCAGCTCGGCGGGCGTGCCCTCGGCAACCATATTTCCCTGGTGCAGCAGCACCAAGCGGTCGCAGCGGCCAGCTTCCTCGAGAATGTGGGTGGTGAGCAAAATGGTGACGCCATCGCCCGAGCGCAGGCTCTCGATGTGGCGGGAAAGGTCGCGGCGCGCGGCGGGGTCGAGGCCGGTGGAGGCCTCGTCCATCAGCAGCACCTGCGGCTTATGCAGCAGCGCCTTGGCGATTTCCACGCGGCGGCGCAGGCCGCCGGAGAGCGTCTCGACCAAGTCGCGGCGGCGGTCCGCCAAGCCCAGACGTTCCATGGCGCGCTCCATGCGCTCATTGAGCACCACGCCGCGCAGTCCGTGCAGATGGCCCTGGGCGCGCAGGTTCTCTTCCACGGTCAAGGCTTTATCGAGGCTCTGCGTCTGGAAGACCACGCCCACCTGACGGCGCACCGCGGCGGAATCGCGCACCACGTCGTGCCCGGCAATCAAGGCGCGGCCCGAGGTGGGGACCATCATGGTGGAGAGAATGCGGAAGAGCGTGGATTTGCCGCCGCCGTTCGGTCCCAGCAAGCCGAAGATTTCGCCCTTGCGCACTTCGAAACTGACGTTTGAAAGCGCGGTGCGGTCGCCGTAGCGATGGGTCAGATTCTGAACTTGGATCACAGACCGGGCCTATCTACGAGCATAAGCCCGTAAATGAGCGGGAGGTAAACGACGGAGGTCAACAAAACACCGCGCGCGCGGCTGAGAGTGCGCTCCAGCGTTACCCGCACGCCCGAATACAGGTAACAGAGGCCGAGCAACAACGCACCTACCACATAGATGCGGCCCGACATCCCCAGGATGCCCGGAAGCAGGCTCACGGGGATCAGAACCATCCCGTAGAGCAGGATCTGCCGGGCGGTGGAGCGGCAATCCGGCTCGACCACCGGCAACATGCGTATGCCGGCGCGCGCGTAGTCTTCCTTGTACATCCAGGCGATGGAATAGAAATGCGGGAACTGCCACAGGAACAGGATCGCAAAGAGCACCGCCGATTGGGGCGTGAGGGTTCCCGCCGCGGCGGCATAGCCGATCACCGGCGGCATGGCCCCAGGGATGGCGCCAATGGTGGTAGACCACCAGGTACGCTGCTTCAAAGGCGTGTAGACGAGCAGATAACTGGTGAGGGTGAATGCGCCGATCGACGCCGAGAGCAGGTTCACGCCCAGCCACAATTCGAGGAACCCGGCCACCGAGAGCGCCACTCCGAAAGCCAGCGCGCGGGGCGCCAGCAGCCTTCCGGAGGGCAAAGGCCGGTGCGCCGTGCGCCGCATTTTGCTATCGGCCACGCGCTCGTACCACTGGTTGAGCGCCGCGGTGCCGGAGGCCAGCAGGCCCGTCCCGACGATGGTATGGAGCAGCGAGAGCAAATGGATGCGCTGGAGGAAGGCCCACCCGTTGGCCGCGCCGGGCAGTCCGAAGAAATAGCCGATGCCGGTGCTCATGAGGATGAGCCAGGTGATTCGCGGCTTGGTGAGTTCGATGTAATGGCGCATGCCTTAATTAAGAGATGCAACGCAAGCGGGGCCGGACGCGGCGTAAAATGAGCATTGCGCGATTTTCTCCTGCCAGTGCGGCTCCGTAACGCCATTCTGCTGTTCGGCATCGTGAATGCCTGCCTCTATAGCGCGCTTCTACCGCTGTGGGAAGGATTCGACGAGGCCTTCCATTATGGGTACGTCGAAACCCTGTGGCAAACGAAGGGATTGCCGGTACTCGGCCGCACGCTGGTTCCCGACGATGTGTCCCGGTCGTTCCGGCTTGCTCCAGCAAGTTATATCGTTCACAGGCAGATTCCCGAGGCGACCACCTACGATGCCTGGTTCTCATTGCCGCAGGCAGAAAAAGAGCGCCGGCGGAGTGAACTGGATCTACTTCGCCCTGAAACGGGCAGCGGTCCCCGGCCAAACTACGAGGCGCATCATCCACCCCTGGCGTATATCCTTCTCGCGCTCCTGGACTGGCCGATGTCGAAGGCCCCGATCACGGTTCGTGTGCTGGTGCTCCGTCTCTTTGCCGCGGTGTTCTCGACCGTTCTCCTCTATTTTGGCGCGAGAGCGCTATGTGGAACGCTGGAGATGCCGGAGCGGGCGGCAAACGCGACGCTGTTCACAATCTTCTGTTCGGAAATGCTCTACGCCACGATCGCGCACGTCGCAAACGACTGGCTTGCCGTCGGGCTCAGCGCCCTATTCCTCGCCGCTCTTGCGGGGTTTGCCGGAAAACCCGATCGTCGATCCGCGTTGAGGACTGCGTTATGGCTGGCGGCCGGACTCCTGACGAAAGCCTACTTCCTGGTCTTTGCTCTTCTGGCTCTTGCCGTCGCCGCAATCATGATCTGGCGCCGCCGCACGCGCGTAAGAACGGTTCTTGCCGGAACTCTGGTGGTTGTCGCGCTGGCTGGTCCCTGGTACACGCGAAACCTGGTTCTCTACAAGAACGTAAGTGGCACCCACGAGGCATTCGACGGCATCGGGATCAGGCAGGCGCTCGCGGCGGCGCCGCGAATCGATTGGGTGGCTACGGCCGGCTTTCTGGCGCGAAGTTCGCTCTGGACCGGGAATAACTCCTTCACCAGCTACTCGCGGAGCACGTTGAATATCGTGCTGGCGCTTCTACTCGCCGCCGTAGCGGCATGGGGCGTTCGCACACGCGTAATCTCGCCCGCGGAACGAATTGTGTTCGCCGCCATCGTCTTGTTCTCCGTCGCCGTTGCCTACGGCACATGCGCCAGCTTCGCCGACCGGAACGGCGGTGTCGCGGGCGCGAGCCCTTGGTACACACAGGTGCTGCTCGCTCCTGTGATGGCGCTCGCCTACCTCGGCATGTCGCGCTGGAAAGGGTTCGGACCGGTTCTCGCTGTCTGTACCGTCGCCCTCTGGACCTGGGTCCTGGTGGCCACCTGGACGGTCAAGCTGTTCCCGATGTATTCGGGCGGCGGCGCGGCTCCGATGCGCATGCATGATGTTTGGGACTGGTATGTGCATGGCGCCGCGGCGCACACCCGCGATCTTTCCTTGCTGGCGCTCGGATCCGCTCCTTGGCTCTACGCCGGGCTATTGGTTTCCCTGACACTGGGTGTTCTGCTGAGCGCAGCCATCATTCGGGGCCTCGTCTCACGGCGGAAATCCGCAAGATCTGCGGTGAAAACACGCTGCGATTGATGGGCGAAGTGGAGCGCATGGCCCGGTCCATGCGGTAGTGCTACTGGATGCGCGCTTTCCATCGGCGCCGCATGCGCGTACAATGAGGATATGGCTCGAGGTTGGGAAAGTAAGTCGATCGAGGCGCAGATCGACGAGACCGAATCCCTTCGAAGCGCCGATCCGGAAAACATACCCGATCCTGAAACGCTAGAATTGATCCGTAAAAAGGAAACCATCCTTCTCTCCCGAATCAGAGTGGTCCGGGATCTGAAGTCCGTTCAGAATCCGCGCTACAAGGCCCAGTTGAACAAGGCCCTGCACGATCTGGACGCGCAACTGGCGACTATCGCCGGCGGCTAGCGAAGCCGAGCGGGATACACATACCTCAGTGGCAGGCTGCGGCTCTGAGGCTCGCACCCGTATCGGCTTTCATCAAATCGCGGTACAACTCCGCCGGCCGGCGGGCGTGGCGACCATCGGTCCGCCGCCGGGCGTCCCGCAACCGGGGCCACGCCTGGCCGAGGAAGAAGGCGATCGCCATGAGGTTGGGGACCGCACGAACAACAGCCGGCGTGGCTCCGGCGCTTGCGGCGCAAGACGAGAGCGAGCGATCGCGGCAGATCCTTCACAGTCCCGTCAGGGGCGGTTCTTCCCCTAGTGCTGCTGCGCTGGTGTGGCGGTGGCGCGGCCGGGCCGCTTGCCGGCGTCCGACACCTTGTAATCGGCGGGCGGCTCAAACAGGGAACTCGGCGGCTCGGCGCGGCTGATGTTGGCCAATCTGGTTACGGTCTCACCCATGCGCGGGTCGGTGCGCTTGGAGAGCACGACCATTTGCAGATCGGGCGAGTACCAGCGTTCCGTGACGATCTGGATGGGCTGTTCGTTGCCCCATTGGCCGGCCGCGATGGTCATCGTGGTCCGGGTGCCGTCAGCCGGCACACCCTCGATGATCTGGCGGCCCAACGATTGGGGCGTGAGGGTTCCCGC